>DATCYH010000836.1:0-8252 GCA_036570405.1 Nocardioides sp. | reverse complement strand
TGCAGGTGCTTGAACCGGACACCGTCCGCGCCCGCTCCTACGTTCACATTTACGCCGGTGAACCTTCCGGTCCGCGGCTGCTGGGGATGGGTAGCTATGACGACACTGCTGTCCGGACGGAGCGTGGCTGGCGGTTCTTGTCGCGACAGTACGAGAGCTGGGGCAGCCACCCTTCGCGCGCCTGAACACCCGAGGTCGAGCAAGTATCAGGGGGATCGTGAAATGACGACTGTAGCGACGGCGCAGGTGCCGATGGGCCGGAGCGCCCAGCCGTTAGAAGTCACCGAGGCTGGTCGTATGGCTCTGCGCAACACTAGGCCAGCCACTGAAGGCGCGTCGCAACAGCGCCGTGACAACCAAGAGACGAGGTGAGTCGTGCGGTTTGACTTCGGGTCGACGGACGTATGCGCGACGGAGCTTGAGTATGTGCTCGATGCGGTCGGTGTGGACGCGTCGAAACTGGGTGGCGGTCTGCGCATTGAGGGAACGCCGCAGTACTTGGGTTCGCCGTTGCGTGTGATCGACGCGGGAACGTTGGCGTTGGCGGGTAAGGCGGTGGCCGTAGCGTCATTGTCGCGGGCACGGTCCGGTCAGGAGGAGAGCGTCGGGATCGACTGCCGGGACGTGGTGTTCGCGCTCAATTCGTTCGTGCACATGCTCGTGGACGGGCAGCCGGCGACGAGCTGGACCGACACGGTGACCACGGCCCCGTGTCTCGGCCACTACGACACTGCCGACGGTCGGGTGGTGTACATGGCCAACCTGGTCCCGAAACTGCGTAACGGCACGTTGCGGCTCCTGGGCCTTGACCTCAATGCCGATCGCGAGGCAGTTGCGGCGGCCATCCGGCGTTGGAAGGGGCAGGAGCTAGAGGACGCGATGACGGCTGAAGGTGTCCCCGTCGCATTGGTTCGCACGGCTGAGGAGTGGGCGGCCAGCGAGCAGGGTGCTGCACTGGCTGCGTGCCCCTTGATTGACGTGGCGACAGTGGGCGAGGCCGCACCGGTTCCTGTGGGAAGCGCAGATCGGCCGTTCGCCGGGATCCGAGTGCTGGACATGACGCATGTGTTGGCCGGGCCGATGATCACACGGGGGCTGGCGGAGTACGGCGCGGACGTCCTGCACGTGAAGTCGGCGCTCCCGGATCTAAAGGACCCAGTTGCCGTCACCAATGAGCTCGGCCTCGGCAAGCGGTCAGCCGTTCTGGAGCTGACCGCGGAGCAGGGCCGCGCCAGGTTCGCCGAGCTCCTGGCTGACGCAGATGTGTTCGTGCACTCGTGGCGTCCCGGTGTGTTCGACCGATTCGGATTCAGTCCCGAGCAGATCGCGGAGCTGAGTCCGGGGATCGTGCAGGTCGCGGTGAGTTGCTACGGGCCGCGGGGCCCGTGGGCCGGGCGGGGTGGTTTCGACGGGCTGGCGCTGGCCTCCACCGGCCCCACGGCACTCGAAGCCGAACTCGACCGTCCCCGGCTGGCACCTCCCGGCGTACTCACCGACGCGTTGGCCGGCTTCCTCGGTACCGGGGTTGTCGCGTCGCTGTTGCAGCGTCGGTCGCGGGAGGGCGGCAGCTTCCGCGCCGAGTTGTCGCTGGCACGGATCGCGATGTGGCTGCTCGACCTCGGCCGTTTGCCGGTGACCGACGGCTCTGAGCCGCAGCTCGGTGCGCCCCGGTTGCGGCGGCTGGCCGACACCCCACTCGGTCCGGTCGACCATGTCGCTCCGGCCATCAACTTCACCCACACCCAGAGCCTGCTCCCACGTGTCGACCACCTCGATGGCACGTACTGGCCCCCGAGGCGTCGACCGGGCCCGCGGAGCGAATATGCGAGGATGGGTGAGCCGTGAACG
The DNA here is from genome assembly GCA_036570405.1 of Nocardioides sp. Taxonomy (GTDB): domain Bacteria; phylum Actinomycetota; class Actinomycetes; order Propionibacteriales; family Nocardioidaceae; genus Nocardioides. Next base: position 6,404 of record DATCYH010000836.1, on the reverse strand, counting down.
GTGATCAAGATGCGACGCCTGTGCCCGCTGCGCCCCGTCGCAGAGCCGGTGTGACTGGCCAGTCGACCACGGCTCTTGTCGGCTCTGATGAGACGGTCGATCTGACGGCCAACACGATGTACCTGATCAAGCGCGCGGAAAACCTATTGCGCGCACAGATGGACCCGATCGCCCGGACGGCCGGTCTGACGGTCGCGCAATACACCGCATTGTCAATCCTGCACGCGCGTCCCGGAATGTCGTCGGCGGAGCTTGCGCGTCGGACGTTCGTCAGCGCGCAAGCGGCGAACGAGCTCGTGAACGGCTTACACGGTAAGGGGCTGATTTTGCGCCGGCCCAGCCCGGAGCACGGCAAGATACTTCAGCTTCGGCTGTCCAAGAAGGGCGAGGCCGTGCTCCGAAAATGCGCGTTGGCGATGCAGGAGCTCGAGGAACTCATCCGCAGCGCTCTCGATGGAGACGCCCAGACCTTCCACCACGACTTGAAGGCCTGCATCGCAATCCTTGAAGCGAACGGTGGCCGTTGACCGTTCCGGGGGTTCAGGAGGCGCTGGCGGGTTTCATCCCTGGCGAAGGACCTCCTTGCGGATCTACCCCGCGTAGGTCCTGCAGAGGTCGTTGACGAATCGTCCGCGGGTTCGCCCGATCCGGACCTCCGTGCAGTGTGCGACGCCGAGCTCGATGGCAGCGGACCCGGTTCCAGGAGCTCACTGCGAGCCCATCGTCGACCAGAGCCGTCTTGTCGGCGCTGAGTGCCCCCGGTTGCGGGACCCCGGCGGCGCCGTTCTGGACAGTTACTGTTCTGCCTCTTGTGTGCTGGTTCCTCGGTATTCGGCGCGGATCGGGACGAGTTGGGGGTCACACCAACCCGAGCAGGCGCGCAGCGTTGTCCTTCAGGATCTTCGGCCGCACGGTTTCCTTGATCTCGAGCTTGTCGAAGTCTGCCAGCCAGCGGTCCGGCTTGATGACCGGGAAGTCGCTCCCGAACAGGACCTTGTCCTGCAGGAGCGAGTTCGCATAGTGCACGAGCTGTGGCGGGAAGTACTTCGGGGACCATCCCGACAGGTCGATGTAGACGAGCGGCTTGTGGTTGGCCACCGCCAACGCCTCGTCCTGCCACGGGAACGACGGATGGGCGATGATGATCTTGAGGTCCGGAAAGTCCACGGCCACGTCGTCCAGCAGCATCGGGTTCGAGTGTCGCAAGCGAATGCCGCCTCCTCCACGAACCCCCCCTTAGGGTTTTTGCTGGCTACTCTGCGGAAGCAGCAGTGAGCTGCGCCACACCGTGTGAGTCGACCAGTCGCAGCCGCCTCTGGCTGCGAGGCTCCCGCGGCCCTTTCGCCCGAAGGTCGAGTCATGACTATGTCGCCTGATGTCCCCCCTGTAACGATGCCCGATACGCCGGATCTGGCGGCGCGGATCTCCGCGCCGGCAGGACCGGCACTGATGCCGTTGCTCGCGCTGATCAACTTCGCCGTTGTCGCTGCGGGCCTGGGGTTCACTGCGGTGCTTCTGCCTAATCAGCTCACGCTGCTCGACGCAGACAACAAAGTGTCCAACCTGGCCCTGGTGTCGTCGATCTCCATCCTGGCCGCCGTGATCGTTCAGCCGCTGGTCGGAGCGTTGAGCGACCGGACGAGATCGCGTTGGGGCAGAAGATCGCCATGGATGCTCGTCGGGGGGCTCCTCATGGCCGTCGCGTTGACCGGCATCGGACAGTTGCAGTCGGTCTCTCTGATCCTCCTGCTGGCGTGCCTGGTGCAAGTTGGTCTGGCCATGGTTGGCGCGCCTCTCGCGGCGATCCTCGCGGACCGTTACGAAGTCGATCGTCGGGGGATCGCGTCTGCGTTCATCGGCCTGGGCCTCAACTGCGGTTACGCAGCTGGAGTCGTCGTCGCAGGTGTGTTGGCGTTCAACATTCCGCTCGCGTACGCGACATTCGGCGCCGGAGTGGCGTTGATCGTCATCGCGTTTCTCGTCGTCGCCCGCGACCGGTCGAACACGAACATGGCGCTGGAGCAGTTCAGCTTCCGGACGTTCCTGCTGAGCTTCTGGATCAATCCGGTCAAGCACCCGAACTTCGCGTGGGCGTTCGTAGCTCGCTTCCTGTTCATCCTTGCCTTCTTCATCCTCCAGTCGTACCTCTTCTTCATCATGACCGACTACATCGGTCTCAGCCTCAGGGAAGCGAACTCGCTGATCGGAGTGACCGGCGTGTTGTCGATCGTCCCTGCGATCATCGCCGGATACACCACCGGTTGGCTGAGCGACAAGCTCGGCCGACGTAAGGTGTTCCTCTACATCGCATGCATGTTCACGGTCGCCGGCTACGTCGTCCTGATCGCATCGCCGACGGTGCCTGCCTTGTTCATCGTGACCGCACTCGTCGGCACCGCGTTCGGCATGTACCTCGCGTCCGACGCGGTCATCATGACTCAGGTGCTCCCGAACCTCGAGGGTTCCGCGGCAAAGGACCTCGGAATCCTCAACCTCGCCACGCTCATCGGGCAGTCCGCTGCTGCGCTCGTGGCGGCCTTCGCCATCAACCTACTCGGTGGGTACGTCAGCCTTTTCTTTGTGGCGATCGGCATCGCCATCGTGGGTGCCCTTGCTGTCATCCCCATCCGCGGCGGGGTCCGATAGCACTGACGCACGCGCGTCCGGGATCGATCGACGCTCTGGAATGAGACGCCGATCGATCCCTCGCGGTGAGGTCTCGGTAGCGAACGGCCTCGACGCTGGATATCGATCCCGGCGCGACCGACCACAGCAACAAAGGACTCAGCATGAGAAACGCCTGGACCAACACCGAAGGTGAGGACTGACATGCCCGCAACAACCGAACACACACTGAACGCTGCTGACTTCGACTTCCGGGTGCGTGTCTACCATGCAGACGCGCCTAGCGGATCAGTTCTCGTCTGGCTCCACGGGGGCGGTTTCATTTTCGGCACGATCGACATGCCCGAGGCCGATGACGTCGCACGCGGACTCAGTGAACATGGCATCACCGTCGTATCCGTGGACTACACACTCGCACCGCACGACGTGCTCAAGGAATTCCCGTCGCTCGCAGGGGAGCACACGCCCGAGCAAGTCGCCGCTTACCTGGCGGCAGCGGGCCCCCGCGCTCCGTATCCGACGGCGTCCGTACAGGCAGCAGCAGCCGTCTCATGGGCGCATGACAACGCGTCCAGTTGGGGAGGCGATCCCGCCAGAGTGTCGATCGGCGGAGCCAGCGCGGGCGGCACCCTCGCTGCAAGCGCGGCCGTTCGGCTCCGCGACGCCGGCGGTTTCAAACCCGCTTCTCTGGTTCTCGTCTATCCGCTCCTCCACGCTGAAGTCCCCGAGCCCGACGACGAGCTGAAGGCGTTCCTCGACCGATCTCCGGCAGACGCAACAATGCCTCCCGGTGCCGTTCGGGCGATCAATGAGGGTTACCTCGGAGGGGCATCATCGGACGAGGTCTACGCGTTCCCAGGCGGGCATGACATGCGTGGCATGCCACGGACGCTGATCGTCAACGCGGAACGTGACCAGCTCCGGCCCTCGGGCGAAGCCTTCGCTGCGGATCTCGCGCGGGCCGGCGTCGATATCGAGTTGATCCGGGAGCGTGGCACTCAACACGGGTACCTGAATGCCGTCGGGGAACCCGCAGCAGAGCGGACGCTCGTCCACATGCGACGAGTCCTGACGGCACGCTGAGCCTGCGACGAATCTCATCCTGATCGCAGCGCTGGCCGACGAACTCGCCACTGCCTTTCGCTGCCTCGGTGCGGGCGCACCGCCGTCTACGCCCACCGCAACAGAGGAAGAAGAATGACCACCGCGTCTCACCCGTTCACCAATGCGGACACCATCATCGTCATATCCGGGGGCGAAGTACTCGACGTCGTTGCTGGCACGACGCGCACGGCGGACATCCGAATCCAGGACGGCAGGATCCTTGAGATCGGCACCGGGCTGGATTCTCGCGGTGCTGAGCGGATCGACGCGACCGGCCAAGTGGTGATGCCAGGGCTCATCGACGCTCACGTGCACCTCACCGCCTTCAGCGCCGACTTCCGCGAACTCGAGCGCAACGCCCCCTCCTACATCTACGCACAGAACGCCCGGATCATGCGAGAGACCCTCAGCCGCGGATTCACGACAGTGCGCGACCTGGCGGGAGCCGATCACGGCCTCGCGCGGGCGCAGGAGGAGGGGCTTCTCGCGGGCCCGCGCATCTTCTACTGCGGCCATGCGCTCAGCCAGACCGGCGGCCACGGCGACATGCGACTACCAGGTGAGGACCACGGACCCGGCTCGCGCGGCTGCTGCGGAATCGGAACCGTCGTCGACGGTGTCGACGCGGTGCGGGCCGCGGCCCGCGACGAGATCCGCAAGGGCGCGCACCACATCAAGATCATGGCATCGGGAGGCGTCTCGTCGCCGACCGACCGCATCGACTCGACCCAGTACTCCATCGAGGAGCTGGAAGCGGTCGTCGCTGAGGCAGAGGCGGCCAACCGCTACGTCGCTGCCCACGCCTACACGGCACGCGCCATCAACCGGGCGCTGGCGGCCGGTGTGCGATCGATCGAGCACGGCAACCTGCTCGACGACGAGAGCATTTGCTCGGCGGCATGCAACGTCACCAGAACGAAGAGTTTCGCCTGCTCGGGCAGGTGCAACCAGCCATCGATGCAATACGCGCGGCGACCGTGACCGCCGCCGAGCTGCTCGGGCGCTCCGGGGAGCTAGGAATCGTCGCCGAATGCGCGGCGGCAGACCTTCTCATTCTCGATGGCGACCCGAGCCTTGACATCGACGTACTCGCCGACATCGACAAGCACCTTGTCTCGGTCATACAAGACGGGCGCATCGTCCATAAAGGAGGCACGCACCTTCTGTAGCCCTAGTCCGATGTCCGTCTGCGGCGCATCCTTTGGCCGCCGGCGGATTCGAGCTGAAGGCATCCTGCTTGGGCGCGGGACCTCCGCCTCTCCGACCGCCACTACTTTCTAAGGACCCACATGTACGCCAGAATCAATGGAGTCGATCTCTTCTTCGATGTTGTCGGATCAGGCCTCTCTCTGGAAGAGAGGAGTCTCGAACCCAAGCCGGTGCTGTTTGTTCTCCATGGGGGACCGGGGGCCGATCACAGTTCACTGCGCCCCTGGCTCGACGGCCTGCAGGACGCTGTGCAGATCGTATATTTCGACCATCGGGGCACCGGGCGATCCGGCCGCGCCGATGTCAGCACGTACACGATGGAGCAGATGGCTGATGACGTGGAGGCGCTGCGAATCCATCTCGGTGTCGAGAAGCCGGTTGTGCTCGGGTCCTCGTTCGGCGGCATGGTCGCTCTGCAGTACGCTGTCCGATATCCCGATTCGTTGTCGACGCTGATCCTGTCCGACACGGCACCGAGCTACGACTTTTATGCGACGTCGATGGAACGAGTCGCCGACCTGGCGAACGCGGAGCAGCTGGAGCTGCTGATGGCTCGTTTCTCGGGGACCATCACTCTCGAGCAGAACATGCGGTGGAACGAAGTCGTCGGGCCTCTCTACTACCGCACGTTCCCGCCGCTCGCACAGCTGGAAGCTGCAACCGCGCGCATGGCCTTCGGGCCCGAGGTCGCCGAACATGTCATGAGATACGAGCTCCCCTCATACGACGTCCGTGCACAGCTGGGCATCATCCACGCCCCCACCCTCGTGCTCGTGGGTCGGCATGACTGGGTCACGGGGCCATTGCAGGCGGAGGAGATCGTGAAGGGGATACCTCACGCGGATCTGCACATCTTCGAGAACTCGGGCCACAATCCTCAGGAAGAAGAGACCGACGAGTACATCGATGTCGTCGCGCGGTTCATCCGTTCATGAGACGGGAGGATCCCATGCACGCGATTTCCCTGATCACGAACATCAATCTCATCGATGGGCTTGGTGGAGCCCCGCGGACACGCACCAGTGTCCTGATGGATGCGGGACGGATCGCCTGGATCGGCCCTGACGAGAACGCCCCCTGCGTCGAGGACCGGCTGGTTATCGACGGCGACGGTCGCTCTCTGATTCCGGGACTGATCAACTCCCATGTCCACTTGGCGAATGATGGCTCTGCCGACCTCTTCGAGCAGGTGGTGAACGACAGTTTGCCGATCGCGTCACTCCGCGCCGCTCAGAATGCGCGGTACACGCTCGCAAGCGGCGTCACCACGGTGCGCGACTGCGGTGCGGCGAACGGAATCGTCATCGAGTTGGGCAAAGCAGTCGAGGCTGGCCTCGTAGAAGGGCCCCGAATCGTGGCAGCTGGCCGGGTCATCACCATGACAGGTGGACACGGTTACTTCATGGGCCGGGAGGCGGATGGTGTTGACGCCATCCGCCACGCTGTACGGGCCGAGATCAAGGGAG
>DATCYH010000835.1:0-13235 GCA_036570405.1 Nocardioides sp. | reverse complement strand
GCCCACGGTTGGTCAACGCCAGCGTGTGCTTGGTGGACAGGCTGACCCGGTCGTTGCCGTGGCCCTTGCTGAAACCCGCGTGCTCGATCAGCCACGCGGCACTGGTCTTGACCCGGCCGTCGGGCTGGGGCCAGCGCGGAGCCTCGGCGGGCAGGCCTGCTGCCTGGGGGTCGTCGAGGAACGGGTTTGTGAAGAACGACCCGGCGCTCCAGGTGTCGTGATCGGCCGCGTCGAGGACCATGCCCTTGCCGCGACGCAGGGCGAGGACCTCACGGCGTACGGCCTCGAGCGGTGCACGCTGGCCCTGCTCGATGCCCAGCGCCCGGGCGAGCTCGGCATAGGCCACCGGTTCACCCTCGCGTCCGCGTTGCAACCGGAAGGTCACGTCGAGCACGAGGTGGCGCGCCGGGTCCGCCTTGAAGCGGCTGTGCCGATAGCCGAAGGCACACTCGGCGGCGGTGAAGATCCGCTCCTCCTTCGACTCGCGGTCCCAGACCCGGACGCTGGCGATCGTGGCCGCAACCTCCTGGCCATAGGCGCCGACGTTCTGGATGGGGGTGGAGCCAACCGCGCCGGGGATGCCCGAGAGCGCCTCGACGCCCACCCAGCCGGACTCCACACAGTGGTTGACGAAGTCATCCCACGACTCACCGGCCGCGGCCGTGACCAGCACGTGGTCGGAATGGGGTTCGACGCCGATGCCACGCGTGGCGATGCGTACCACGGTGCCGGCGAACCCCGAGTCGCCGACCACGAGGTTGCTGCCGCCCGCGACCAGGAGGATGGACTCCCCCTCAGCGTCCGCGACGCTGACTGCCTCGATGAGCGCCCGCTCGTTGGCGGCCTCGACGTAGCGGCGCGCTGGACCACCGAGGCGCAACGTGGTCAGGTCGCGCAGCAGCACGACCTCAGACACGGACGACCGCCTTCGGCATGCCGAGCACCTTGGTCCCGCCGCAGGTCACGGTGAGGACGATCGTGGCTCGTCCGTCCGCGACGTCGCCGACCTTGCCCGACACCTCGATCTGGACACCCTCGTCGTCGTCGGGGACCACGACCGGGTTGGTGAACTTGCCGCCGAACTCGACGGTTCGTCCGGCGCCTGCCCACTCGTCGACCGCGCTGGCGACCAGGGCCATCGTGAACATGCCGTGCGCGATCACGCCGGGCAGGCCGACCATGGTGGCGATCCGGTCGTTCCAGTGGATCGGGTTGAAGTCACCGCTGGCGCCCGCATAACGGACCAGGTCGGCACGGGTGATCGTGAAGGTGTTGGGGCCGAGCTCGGCTCCGGTGCTGAGCGCGCTCATGCCGGGACCTCCTCTGCCGCGCGGTGGACCAGCGTGGCGCTGGTGGCGCAGACGAGCTTGCCGTCGGCGTCGGTGATCTCACTACGGGTGCCGATGATGTCGTTTCCGCCGATCTGGCGCAGGGAGACCACCGTCAGCGTGGCGCGAAGCACGTCACCGGCCACGATCGGGCGCTCGTATGCGAACCGCTGCTCGCCGTGGACGATCCGGTGCAGCTCGACGTCCTCAGCGGCGAGGAAGGCATTCATCGCCTCGAAGGCCAGCACGATCGGGAACGTGGTGGGCGCGCTGCCCCCGTCGTACGACGTTCTGGTCGCGGTGGCGAACTCGCGCAGCTTCTCGTCGGTCACGGTGTAGGGCCGGGTCGGCGGGAACTCGCGACCCACCAGGGACGGATCAACAGGCATGCCGCGAACGCTAGCAGCGCCCCGGCCCGCCCCTCGCCGACCCGGCAGTTGTTGACGGGCTCGGCGGGGTTGGCGCGTCAACAACTGCCGGGTCAGCGAGCAGGGGGCGTCAACAACTGCCGGGTCGGCGAGCAGGGGGCGTCAACAACTGCCGGGTCGGCGAGCACGGGTGTCAACAAGCGCCGGGTGGAAATGGCGCGAGGGCGGCCTCCCTGATGGGAGACCGCCCTCGGGCGTGAAGACTGCGCGGAACCTACGCTGGGATCAGCGGGTTTCCTTGTGCTCGGTGTGCGTGCGGCAACGCGGGCAGAACTTCTTCAGTTCCATCCGGTCGGGGTCGTTGCGGCGGTTCTTCTTGGTGATGTAGTTGCGTTCCTTGCATTCGACGCACGCAAGCGTGATCTTCGGGCGAACGTCAGAGCTCTTGCTGGCCACGGCTATGTCCTTCTTTATTGTTGATGCGTCGAACGGTGAGTAGCGGGGGCGGGACTCGATCCCGCGACCTCACGATTATGAGTCGTGCGCTCTAACCAGCTGAGCTACCCCGCCTCGGGAGGGAGTGTCCGCCGGCCGTTTCACGGACCGGCGGACCTCGAACCCAGAGCCCCTTTACGGAATCGAACCGTAGACCTTCTCCTTACCATGGAGACGCTCTGCCGACTGAGCTAAAGGGGCGCAGCGACAAGGAAGAATACACACGACTTCGCACGAACATGAAATCGTCCCTGCGGGTCCTGCGTCACACCCTTGTCAGCGTGTGCGGGAGGACTCTCTCAGGCCTGGTGGATCTTCGCAAATGGACGCGCTTCCTCGAGTTCGAAGGCGAGCTCCAGCAGGGTCGCCTCGCGGCCCCGACCGGCCCCGAACATCATCCCCTGGGGCAGCCCGGAGGCAGTCGTGGCAAGGGGCAGCAAGATCGCCGGATCACCGGTCGCGTTCTGCAGCGGGGTGAAGGCGACCCATTCCATCAGCCGCTCGATGATCTCGTCCATCGAGTTGGTCGGGTCGAGACGGCCGATCCTCGGGGTCTCGTGGGCGACGGTCGGCGTCAGGACGACGTCATACTTGCGGTGGAAGCGCGCGGAGACGTGCCGCGACGCCGCGATCCGGGCCGTGGCCAGCGGCACCTTGTGCAGGTTGCGTTGGCAGTGCTTGGCCAGGCCCAGGGTGAGGTTGTCCAGCTTGCTCGCATCCCACGACCTGCCATAGGTGCGCTTGCCGGTGCGCACGATGAAGAAACTCAGCAGCGACCAGTAGAGCAGGAAGTCGTCGGCGAAGTAGTCCGGCACCGGCGGCTCGATCTCCTCCACGTGGTGCCCGAGCTCCTCCAGCAGCACGGCGGTCTTGCGGGTCAGCTCGGCCACCTCCGGCGAGGCGGAGCGCCCCACAGAGTCGGTCGTGAAGGCGATCCGCAGCCGCTTCGGGCCGGCGTGGGTGACGTCTCCGACAGGGGCCAGCTTCAGGTTGCGATAGACCTTCTCGGCCTCGCGGAAGAACGCCGCGGTGTCCCGGACCGAACGCGTCACCACACCGTCGGCCACGATCCGCACCGGCATGTCGCGCATCATCTTGTCCTGCGCGATCCGGTTCCGGGTCGGCTTGAGCCCGACCAGTCCGCAAGCCGAGGCCGGGATCCGGATCGATCCGCCACCGTCGTTGGCGTGGGCGATCGGCACTGCGCCGGCAGCGACGAAGGCCGCCGAGCCGGACGACGAGGCCCCGGCAGTGACCGACTGGTCCCACGGGTTGCGCACCGGGCCCAGGCGCGGGTGCTCGGCAGAGGCGCTGAAGCCCCACTCGGAGAGCTGCGACTTGCCGAGCGGGACCAGCCCGGTGGCCTGGAACATCCGCGCGAAGTCGCCGTCGGCCGGCCTGGACGTGCCGACGAAGGCGTCACTGCCGTGCTGAGTCGGTACGCCGGCGAGGTCGGCGTTGTCCTTGACCAGGGCGGGTACGCCGCAGAAGTAGCCGCCCCGGGCATCCGCAGCGTCGGCGCGGGCCCGGTCGAAGGCGGCATGCGCGAGACCGTTGAGCTCCGGCGCGACCCGCTCCAGGCGGGCGATCGCAGCCTCGACGGCGTCTGTCGCAGAGATCCGGCCGGACTGGATCTCCTCGGTCAACCCGACCGCGTCGAGGTCGGCCAGGGCGTCGTCGGTGAAGGCATGCAGGCGCGTCATGTGGGACAAGTTACCGCGCAGGCACCGGCCCGGCGATCAGCCCAACAGGTGGACCGCGAGCGGCACCAGCAGGCTGGTCAGCAGCGCGGTCAGGCCCATCGCCAACCCCGCGAAGGCGCCCTCCACCGGGTGCTCGTGCAGGGCGCGCGAGGTGCCGATCCCATGCGAGGCTGCTCCCATCGCCAGGCCGCGCGCCCTGTGGTCACGGACCCGGAGCAGGTTGAGCAGGGTCGGTCCGAGCACCGCGCCGATGATCCCGGCGACGATGGTGAACACGGCGACGAGCGCGGTGATCCCCCCGATCTGCTCGGTGATCCCGATCGCGATCGGGGTGGTCGCCGACTTCGGCGCCATCGTGCGCTCCAGCGCCTGGTCACCGCCGAGGCCCCGGACCAGGAGCATCCCGGAGCTGATCGAGACGAACGCCGCGACGGGCAGCGCGACCAGCATCGGGACCAGGAGCTCGCGCAGGTGGTGGGCCTGGCGATGCAGCGGCACCGCCAGGGCGACCGTGGCCGGGCCCAGGAAGAAGGCGATCACCGAGCCGCCGACCAGGTATTCGTCGTAGTCGATGTCGAGCAGCCAGGTGGCGGTGCCGATGAAGACGATCGCAACCAGGACCGGTTGGACGAGCGGGTGGTCCCGGGAGAGTCGTTTGAGCTCGCGCCCGAGCCGATAGCCGAGCAGGGTCAGGAAGACACCGAGCAGCGGTGAGGAGCGCAGGTAGTCGACGGTCTCGGTCATCCGGGCCCACCGTCCGTAGCCGGCTCCCCGCCCGCAGCGCTCGCTCCACCCGTGCCGCGGTCGTCCCTGCCCCGCACGAGGAGTACGACGAGCCACCCCACCGTGACCAGTCCCAGCAGCCAGGAGAGGAACAGTCCGCCGACGATGGGAAGTGCGTCGTCGCGCAGCACCGCCAGATAGGTGACGACGCCGACGCCTGCGGGGATGAAGAGCAGCTGCAGGTGCCGCAGCAGCGCGTCCGAGGTCCGCAGGACGTTCGCGGACTCAGGCGGACGGCGTACCTGCAGGACGATGAAGAGCAGCACCATCCCGAGCACGGGACCGGGCACCGGGAGGTCGAGGCCGCGGGAGATCACCTCACCGACCAGCTGGCAGCCGAGCAGCCACATCATCCCATTCAGCACGGCGGTCACCCTACGCGCGAGTGGGTCACCGAGGCCGCTCCTGGCTCGCCGGCCACGGCGGAAGCAACGTCGTCCGGCCTGCTGACCGGCCGGGTGTCCGGCTGGTCATCCGACTGATCACCCGATCGGTGGCCACCTTGCCAGATTGGTGGCCACCGATCGGATCCGCTGCACCATTCCTCAGTCGGGAATGCCGCTCTCCGGTGGTGCGTCGTCGCCGTGGCCACCGGAAGCCTCCTCGATCGGGGCATCGCCGATGTCGGTGACCATGACCCCGGTCAGGGGCTCGGCCGTGCCGCTCTTGAGCTTGACCACCTGCATGCCCGAGACACCCATGTGCGAGTCCGCCGAGTAGCGGAACGGGGCCAGCGCGGGGCCCTCGAAGTCGCCGCCCTTCTCCTCCAGCGCCTTCACGATGCTCTCCCGGGTGGGGTCGTCGCCCGCGGCCTTCAGTGCCTGGAGGAAGGTGTAGGCCTGTGACATCCCGTAGATCTCGTAGTTGGTCAGCTTGCCCTCGCCGCCGTACTCCTTCCAGACCTTGGTCCAGAGCTTGACCCACGGGTCGTCCGGCTGGTCCACACCGGCGAGGTACTCCGTGGTCATCACACCGTCGAGCAGGGACGAGCCGTCCTTGACCGCGCCCTCCGAGAACTTCGCCAGCAAGCTCCCGACGAGCGTCGGGTCCGAGCCCACGTTGCTGTAGAACCACTGGGTCTTGAAGTTCAGCTTCAAGGCCGTCAGCTGGCTCAGTGCCGTGTAGGAGGGCACGTTGAAGCCGATGACCAGGTCGACCTTGGCTGCCTGCAACTTCGCGATCTGCGGGCCGATGTCTGTGTTGCCGGACGTGTAGCGGGCCACCTCGACGATCTGGTCGTCGATGTAGCGACGCGTGCCGGCCTCGCCGTCCTCACCGAAGTCGTCGTCCTGGAGGAAGAGCCCGACCTTGGCGTCGGGCATGTTCTCCTTGACCCACTGCCCGATGACCTTCCCCTCGCTCTCGTAGTCGGTCTGCCAGCCGAACGTGGTGGGGTACTTGTCGGGGTTGTCGCCCCAGTGCAGGGAACCACTGGAGACGAAGAGGTCGGGCACCTCCTCGGCCTTGAGGAAGTCGACGACGGCGTTGTGCGTGGGCGTGCCGAGACCAGCCACCATCGCGAAGATCTCGTCCTCGAGCACCATCTTGTTGGTGACCGCACTGGTCTTGGTCGGGTCGTAGGCATCGTCACTGACGACGTACTCGATCTGCCGACCGTTGACGCCGCCGTTGTCGTTGACGAAGTCGTAGTAGGCCTTGTGGCCCAGCGGAATCGTGCTGTAGCCCGGTGCGGCGACACCGGTCAGTGGGAAGTGCCCACCGATCTTGATCGTGTCGTCGGTGATGCCGGTGGTCGAGCCGCTCTCACCTGCGTCGGAACGGTCCTCCCCGGCTCCACAGCCAGCAAGGACGAGGGCGCAGCCGAGTACGCCGCTGGTCAGTCCCAGCAATCTCTTCTGGGTTGTCATTCCGGTCTCCTCATGGTGTGCCCTTCTCGGTGGACCTGATCTGGTTGATCCGGTCTGGTGGATCAGGTCTGGTGGGACGGTCCTGGCTCGCCGAACGGTCCCGGCTCGCGGGACGGTCTTGGCTCGTGGGCAGCCACTTCTGGCCGGTCGCCTCCCACGCCCGGCGCAGGACCCCGACGAGCCCGCTGGGGGCGAAGATGATGACCAGGACCATCGTCACGCCGTAGAGGAGCGGGGCGAGCTCCGCTGCCTTGACGTCACTGAGGCCGCGGGCGATGCCGAAGTCGGTGGCCAGGGGTGGCAGGAAGGTCAGCAGCGCCGAGCCGAGCAGCGCTCCGCTGAGACTGCCCAACCCACCGAGGACGACGGCGCTGAGCAGGGTCAGCGAGAGGACCAGCGTGAAGGAGGTGGGGGCAGCGAGACGGACCGCGAAGGCGAGCAGGCAACCGGCCACCCCGGCGCACGCGGCGCTGACCGCGAAGGCCGAGATCCGGCTGCGCGCCAGGTTGATGCCGGCCAGCTCGGCTGCGACGTCGTCGTCACGTATGGCGGCCCAGCGACGCCCGACCCGGCTACGCATCAGGTTGGCCAGCAGGACGTAGACCACGATCAGGGTGATCCAGGCGATGTAGGCGAGGTAGCGGGACCGGTTCAGCTCCTGCCCGGTGACGAACCAGGCCAGGTCTGCGACCCACACCGGGATGTCGGGCATGAAGATGCTCATCCCGGTCGCACCACCAAGGCGGTCGATGGAGAGGGCAACGCCGGGCACCGCGATGGCCAGCGCCAGGGTGGCGCCGGCCAGGTAGGGCCCGGAGAGCCTGGCTGCTGCGGCACCTGCCACCCCGCCGACGAGCAGGGCGGCCAAGGCCGAGAGGACCAGGAGCAGCGTGATCGAGGTGACTCCTTCCTCGAGGAGCACCGCTGTCGCGTAGGCGCCCACTGCCATCAGGGCCCCGTGGCCCAGTGAGATCTGGCCGCTGAGCCCGGTCAGGACGGTGAGACCACCGGCTGCGATGGCGAGGAACGCGAGCTCGGTCCACTGCGTGCTCCGGTAAGGGCCGCTCGACTGCAGCACTAGGACCACCACGACCAGGCCCACGACGGCCAGGACGAGGCGACGTGCGAGGGTGGCGCGCATCGGGTTCAGGCGCATCTCAGACCCTCCGCTGCGCGACGTGGGAGAAGAGGCCGGCCGGACGGAGCATCAGCACCGCCACCAGGATCAACAGGGCGGTCAACGGAACCAGGTCGGATCCGATGTAACCCGAGACGAAGCTCAGCGTGAGACCGAGCAGCAGGCCGCCGACGACGGCTCCTTGCGGGCTCTCCAGGCCGCCGAGCACGGCGGCGACGAAACCGAAGACGACCACGGAATCCATGTAGGCCGGATGGATCAGGGTGCCGCCGCCGATCAACAGCCCTGCCAGGGAGCCGACCACAGCGGCCAGGGCCCAGCCCAGCGTCAGCATCCGCGAGACCCGTACACCGAGCAGCCGGGCCACTTCGGAGTTGAACGCCGCGGCCCGCATCTTGAGTCCGAGATCGGTCGAACGGAACAACAGCGTCAGCAGCACCATCACCACCACCACGGCCAGCACGGTGAAGATGCCGAAGCCGGTGATCGCCAGGTCTGCTCCGCCGACCTGGACGCCGCGGACGCCGAAGGGCGCTGGGAAGGACTGGTAGGTCGAGCCCCAGATGAGTGCCGCCCCGGACTGGATGACGATGAACAGCCCGAGGGTGAGGATCACCGCGTTGATCTCCGACTTTCCCTCGACCGGCCGGATCACGACCCGCTCGATCACCGCGCCCATCACCAGGCCCGTCAGCAACGCCGCGGCGAAGCCGAGCCAGTAGGAGTAGCCGGCCTCGATCAGCATCAGGGCGATGTAGGTGGTGAACATGCCCATCGCGGCCTGGGCGAAGTTGACGATCCGCGTCGAGCGCCAGATCAGGCACAACGCGAGCGCGAAGGCGGCATAGACGGCACCCAGGGTCAGTCCGCCGAGCGCGGTGGTCACGAATTGCTGCACGTCAGCTCCTGATCAGAATCCGAGGTAGGCATGGCGGAGTTCTTCGTCGCCGGCAAGGGCCTCGGCGCTGCCCCGGGCGACCACGCTGCCCAGGTTGAGCACCACAGCGGTGTCGGCGATCGAGAGGGCACTGCGCGCGTTCTGCTCGACGAGGAGGACGCTGAGCCCCTCCTCGACCACGAGCGAACGGAGCAGGGCAAAGATCTGCGCGACGACCCGCGGCGCCAGGCCGAGGGACGGCTCGTCGAGCAGGAGGAGTTTGGGGCCCGCCATCAGGGCCCGGCCCAGCACGAGCATCTGGCGCTCGCCCCCCGAGAGCATGTGGGCCACAGCAGTGCGGCGTTCGGCCAGCACCGGGAAGAGGTCATAGATCCGGCCGATGTCAGCGCGGCTGTTCGCCCCCAACGCACCGAGGCGGAGGTTCTCCTCGACGGTCAGCTCGGTGATCACGCCGCGACCCTCCGGCACGTGCGCCATACCGAGTGACACCATCTCCTCAGCAGGACGTCGGATCACCGACACACCGTCGAGGAGCACGTCGCCGGAGCGGGCACGCAGCAGGCCGGAGGCGGTCCGCAGGAGCGTCGTCTTGCCGGCACCGTTGGCCCCGAGCACGGCGGTGATCTCACCCGCGGCCGCCGTCAGGGAGACACCGGCCAGGGCGGTGACCGGACCGTAGCCGGCGACCAGGTCGCGCACCTCGAACATCACGGTGCCTCCCGGGCCTCGACCTCGTTGCCGAGGTAGGCGGCCTGTACGGCGGGATCCGCGCGCACCATGTCCGGGTCACCCGTGGCGATCACGCGTCCGAAGTCGAGGACCGTGATGTCGTGGCACACCTTCATCACCAGGTCCATGTGGTGCTCGACGAGCATCACGGACATCCGGCCGGCGAGGTCTTCGATGATGTCGACCAGCTCCGACATGTCGTCGTCGGAGAGCCCACTGGCCGGCTCGTCGAGGAGGAGCAGGTTCGGTTCGGCCACCAGCGCCCGCGCCAACGCGACCCGCTTGCGGATCGGGTAGGGCAGGCTGTCGGGGAGTCGACCGGCGTAGCCGGCGATGCCGAGCTGCTCGAGCAACGCCAGTGAACGGTCCCGCAAGGCAGCCTCGTCACGTCCGCCCGCCCCCAGCAGCGCAGGGAGGAACTTGGTGCGCGCATGCCGATCCGCACCCACCATCACGTTGCCCAGGACACTCATCCTCGAGAAGAGTCCGAGGCCCTGGAGCGTGCGAGCGATCCCGTGCCCGGCCAGGTCGTGGGGCTTGATGCCGGTGACGTCGCGCCCCCGCCACTCGAGCGTGCCGGAGTCGGGGCGGACGAAGCCGCTGGCCACGTTGAACAGCGTCGTCTTGCCTGCTCCGTTCGGCCCGATGACGCCCAGCACCTGGTTCTGGCGGACCTCGAGGGAGACGTCAGAGAGCGCCTGGACCCCACCGAAGTTCACCGAGATACCGCTCATGACGAATGCGATGTCTGTCCCCCATCGAGGAGTCCGGCCCGAGCCGTCTGGTGCGAATGTGACAGACCTCACTATGGTCAGAACGCACATCGGACGATATGGGCGTTGTGCACAAATCTGGTGGTGCAAAGCGCTACAAAAGTCGAATCGCCCTTTGCTCGACTATGCAGATCGTGGGAGTGTCCGTGCATGGCGACGTCATCCAGGGACGGGGCCGAGGGGCTCCTGGGCCCTCTCCCGGACCCCGCCGGCGACGTGCCGAGGGCCTGGGCGACCCTCCTGGACCTGTCCGACGGGATCGCCGATGACATCACCCTGACGATCCTCGAGACGCAGCACAACTGGTACCAGGACGCACCTGCCGAACTGCGTGCCGAGCTGCGCAAGGGCACCCGCAACCACATCCGCCGCGGTATCCGAACCATGGCCGGCCTGGCCGGCCGAGGCGAGCAGGCGATCCACATCTGGCGGGAGACAGGACGGATACGCGCCCAGCAGCGAGTCCCCCTCGACAACGTCCTGAACGCCTACATCCTGGGCACCCGGATGTTGTGGGAGGCCCTGCTGGAGCAGCACAGCGGCCCGGAGAGCGACGTTGCTGAGTCGGTCCTGCTCCAGGCCGGCCGCGAGATCTGGGCATCACTGGACCTCCAGTGCTCGATCGTCACTGACAACTACCGCCGTGAGGACGCTCGCCTCCAGCGCCAGGACCAGCAGCGCCAGCAACGCCTGCTCGACGCGTTGGTCGACGGGCGCGGCGGAGAGGCCTCGGTGGCCACAGAGGTCCGCGGGATCCTCGGCATCGCCGCAGACGAGCCGGTGGCCTGTGTCGTCGCCTACTTCGACGGGCTGGTGGACGGCCCACTCCACTCACCTGAGGACCGGCTGGAGCGGGCCGGGGTCTCCTCGTTCTGGCACAGCCGGGGCGACATCAGCTTCGGGCTGGTCTCCCTGGTCAACCTCACCGTGCCCGAGCTCGTCGGGCACCTGCGACGCATCTCCACCGGCCGGGTCGGCGTGGCCGCCTCGGAGGGTGGACTGGGCGGGTTCGCCGTCGCCTTCCGCCTCGCCGTCGGCACCGCCGACACCCTCGATCGCGGGTCCGCGCAGGTCGCCTCCGTCGAAGAGCGCCTGCCCGAGGTGCTGATCCACTCACAACCCGAGGCCGTCGCCCTCCTGGTCCGGGAGACGCTCGGTGCGATCCTCACCCTGCCCGACCACCAGCGGAAGGTGCTCCTGGACACGCTCAGCGCGTTGCTCGCCCACCAGGGCTCCCCCACGCAGGCGGCGAACCAGCTCTTCTGCCACCGCAACACCGTGATCTACCGGATGCGTCAGATCGAGGAGCTCTCCGGTCGCAACCTCCAGGACGGGCGGGACCGACTGCTGCTGAACCTGGCCCAGCTCGCGCTGGATTCCTGAGCGCTGGGGGCGGGCTCACCCGGGCGGTGGCGCCAGTGGCCTCTCCAAGGTGACCACCTCAGGCGGCAGTCCCCACTGCTGTCCGCCCAGACGTGAGACGGCCTCGAGCCGGTCGAAGTCGGGGCGGCCGTCGACGAGCACCTCGGCACGCACGGTGATCGCCTCCACACTGCCGAGCACGATCGTGCTGTCGCCCACCTCGATGGTCGAGTGCAGCACGCACTCGATCGAGGACGGCGAGTCGACGACCCGGTACGGTCGGACCAGCTCGCTGGGCTCCGTGGCGACGCCGACGGCGGCGGCCTCGTCGACGCCGAGGCGATAGGGCGCGCTGGTCTGGTTGACCTGCTCCATCAGCGGACGGCTGGCCAGGTTGACCACGAACTCGCCGGTGGCCAGCACGTTGGCCAAGGTGTCCTTGGCGCCCACCGAGGTGAACTGCACGACCGGCGGATGCGCACTCGCGACGGTGAAGAACGAGTGCGGGGCAAGGTTGCCGATCCCGTCGGCCGAGACCGTGGAGACCCACGCGATCGGCCGCGGCACCACCAGCGCCGTGAGCAGGCCGTAGGGGCGCGTGTCGGGATCACTGACGGCGAAGAACTTTCGGGTGCCCATGGCGTCCAGCATGGCCCACCCCTAACCGGTCGCTGCGAGCACTCGGTCGTCGGCGCGGCCGAGCAGCTCGCGGGCCCCGTCGACGTCACCGCAGGCGAGCAGACGGCGTACCTCCGTGGACGAGCAGGTGCGGTCCCCCACCCGGACCAGGTCGAGCGCGTCGACGGCGAAGCCGTGCCAGGCGCCGGAGCTGCGCAAGAAGTCCACGTCACCGGCACCGGCGCGGCCACAGCGGAAGTTGGCGCCCACCACCAGGGTGCGCATGCCCAGCCGACCGACCAGACCGGCGTCGACGAAGTCCTCGGCGCCGGTGGCCGCGGTGGCCCGGGTGAAGGGGAGGACGACGACTCCGTCCACGCCCCGGGCCAGCGCGAGCTCCACGCGTTGCTCGACGTTGAGCAACGCACGCGGCGTACGTTCCGGACAGGTGACCAGCATCGGGTGCGGGTCGAAGGTGACCAGCAGCGACGGCAGCCGCAACCGTGCCCCGTGCCCGCGAGCACGACGTACGAGCGCCTGGTGGCCACGGTGGAAGCCGTCGAAGACGCCCATCGTCACCACTGATCCGTGGGGGCCGATCTCACCGGGCTCGGGCCAGTCCCACCACACCTGTCCGGACATGACTCAGCTCGCCTCCAGCTCGAAGTCGTAGGAGCTGCGACGCACGCCCGTGCCGTCGTCCTGCGGGTCGATGACCAGCTCCGGCTTGGTCGCCTCGGCCACGTCGGAGTCGAGGTACTCTCCGCCCGCGAAGTAGAGCTGGGTGGTGACCGGACGGTGCCCCTCGGCACGCACCTGGATGTGCAGGTGCGCGGGGCGCCACGGGTGCCATCCGGCCGACTCGATCAGCTGTCCGGTCGGACCGTCGTGCGGGATCATGTAGGGCGCGGGCTGGATCGTGTCGATCGCGAACCTGCCCTGCTCGTCGGTCACCACGACGCCACGCAGGTTGCCGTCCGGCACGTGCGGGGCGAACCCGGAGTAGTAACCGGCGGAGTCGGCGTGCCAGATGTCCACCTCGGAACCGGCCAGCGGGTTGCCCTCGACGTCACGGACCTGGCCCGAGAGCACCAGCGGGGTGCCGACCTCGTCCTCGCGCCGCGGCAGGCGGCACGTCGAGCCGAGCTTGACCTGCCCGGGCTGGTAGTAGG
>DATCYH010000834.1:0-4490 GCA_036570405.1 Nocardioides sp. | reverse complement strand
TGGGCCAGATGAGCGATGAGCGCTACACCCTGGAGCACACCGCACGCCGTGGCGCAGGTGAGACCCGGGGCGGACTGAGCCTGCTGGTCAGGGACGAGTGGTCCGGCGAGTCACGCGACCCGGCCACCCTCAGCGGCGGTGAGACCTTCGTCGTCTCACTTGCCCTGGCCCTGGGCCTGGCCGACGTGGTCACCCGCGAGGCCGGGGGTGCCGATCTGGACACCCTCTTCGTCGACGAGGGTTTCGGATCCCTCGATTCCGACACCCTCGACGACGTGATGGACACCCTCGACACGCTGCGCGACGGCGGCCGAGTGGTCGGCGTGGTCAGCCACGTGGCCGAGATGCGCAGCCGGATCCCGACCAGGCTGTCGGTCACAAAACACCGCACCGGCTCGACGCTGGCCATCTCTCGCGACGTTGGCTGACCCCGCGCCACCCAACCCCAAGCCGCTCAGAAGTCAGTGGGCCAGGAGGCAGCGGGGTCAGCGACGCAGGGTCGTCGCCACGAGAATCAGCGCCACAGCGATCAGCGCGACAGGATCAACCCACTGGTCGGTACACCCGTGCCGGCAGTGACCAACACGTTGGAAGCCCCTTGGGGCCCACCGGCGCCGGTCACGCCGACGACCTGGTTCACCGACGTACCGCGGATCTGCCTCACGCCCTCGGCGATGCCGTTCATGCCGTGGATGTATGCCTCACCGAGCTGGCCGCCGTGGGTGTTGACCGGAAGCCGACCACCGAGCTCGATGCCGCCGTCGGCCACGAATCCGGGTGCCTCGCCCCGCCCGCAGAAGCCGAGTTCCTCCAGCTGCATCAGGACGTAGGGGGTGAAGTGGTCGTAGAGCACCGCCGTGGCGATGTCCTCGTGGGCAAGACCGGACTGGCCCCACAGCTCGCGCGCCACGACGCCCATCTCCGGGACACCGATGTCGTTGCGGTAGTACGAGGTCATCACGAATTGGTTCGCCGCACTCCCCTGGGCCGCCGCCGAGATCACGGCAGGCGCCTGGGCGAGATCGCGGGCGCGCTCGACCGAGGTGACGATCAACGCCACCGCTCCGTCGCTCTCCTGGCAGCAGTCGAGCAGGTGCAGTGGGTCGGCGATCATCCGCGAGGCCTGGTGGTCCTCGAGAGTGATCGGCTTGCCGTGGAAGAACGCGTTCGGGTTCGTGGCAGCGTGGCGCCGATCGGCGACAGCGACACGGCCGAAGTCCTCGGAGGTCGCGCCATACTCGTGCATGTAGCGGCGTGCCTGCATCGCCACGGTTGCCGCCGGAGTCGTGAGCCCGTGGGGATAGGTCCACGCGTTGTCCAGCCCGTTGGTGTTGACCTGTGCGTTCGCCCAGACCGCTGTCTGGCCGAAGCGCTGGCCGGAACGCTCGTTGAATCCGCGATAGCAGACGACGACATCGGCGACACCGGTCGCCACCGCCATCGCTGCTTGCTGGACGGTGCCGCACGCGGCACCTCCACCGTGGCTGATCCGGCTGAAGAAGCGCAGGTCGCCCAGTCCCAGTTCACGGCCCAGGGCGATCTCAGAAGAGGTGTCCATGGTGAATGTGACCATGCCGTCGACGTCCGAGGGCGCCAGGCCGGCATCGGCGAGCGCAGCCTTGATCGCCTCGGCCGAGAGCTGGAGCTCGGAGCGACCCGACTCCTTGGAGAACTCGGTCGCGCCGATGCCCGCAATCGCGGCCTTGCCGCTGAGTCCGTTTCCCATCAGGAGCCTTCCTTGAGTTCGAGGGTGACCTGTCCGGTCACGTGGGCGCCGAGCGACACACTGCCAACAACATCGAGCACGACGCGATTGCCCTCGACACTGGACACCGACCCGTTGAACGTGAACTCGTCGTCCGGATATGCCGGGGCGCCGAGCCGGATCGAGATGGACTTGAGGTCCACGTCGCTGCCGACCCAGTCGGTCACGTACTTCTCGACGAGCGCGTTGCTGGTCAGGATGTTGATGAAGATGTCCTGCGAGCCATAGGACTGGGCCAGGACCCGATCGTGGTGCACGTCCTGGAAGTCGCGAGTGGCGAGAGCGGTGGACACGACCAGGGTCGGGGTGATCGGCAGCTTCCACTCGGGGAGCGCCTGCCCCGGAGTCGGGACGCCGACCAGAATGCGCTGAGTCTTCGCCTCGCTGGCTGGCGCTTCTTGGCCCACTGTGGCTTGAGCGACCGGCTCGGAGGCGGTTGCCGGCGCAGAGCTGCCGGGACGACGCCACACGGGCAGGGTCAGGTCCTCGTCGATGGTGCGGAACCCGACCTCCACCTCCATCCCGATCTCGAGCTCGTCGGGAGCGACGCCGTCGACAGTAGCGAGCATTCGGACTCCCTCCTCGAGGTCGACCAGGGCCAGCAGGATCGGCAGCTCGTGGCCGGGGATCGGCGGGTGGTGGTGAACGACGTGGCTGAAGACCGTGCCGCGCCCGGAGGAGACGACATACCCGCGATCGAAGGCGAGGCACTCGGGGCAGGTGGGACCGGGTGGGTGGCGCAGGGCACCGCACGCGTTGCACTTCTGGATGCGGAGCTCACCGGCGGCCGTGCCGTCCCAGAAGAACTGGCTGTCACGGTTCCGCGTCGGGTAGAGCACGAACTTGTTCGGCTTCTTGCGGGGCCCGGGCACGAACTTGAGCACGCGGAAGTCCATGTCGGCGACCAGCTCCGGCTCGCCGTTCGGTCCGTCGACGTACCAGTTGTTTCGCGAGGTGACGAAGTAGCCCTGTCCCACACCTGTCTTCTTCGGGCCGACCACCGAGACCAGCTCGGTGGTCACGAAGACCTCCTCACCGACCTTGAGGTTGCGCCGATAGGTCTGGCTGGAGTTCGTGCCGAGCACCCCGGTGAAGCCGGCCTCGTTGAGCATGCCCATCGCGGCGTGCAGCGGGTCGAACGCGCCGGGGGCCGGGTTCAGTCCCTTCATCGTCCAGACCTGGGCCATCGAGGGCGGTGCCTCACCGGCGCTGTAGCGGGGGTTGGTGTTCCCCATCGCCTCGAGCCAGTTGTTGATCATCGGTTGGTTGATCGGGTCGCGTCCGGCACGGGGCGCGGTCGGTCCCTTGGCCTTGATCGCTTCGGCCTGGGCCATGATCCAGTCATGGTCGTGGTTCACAACAGCTCCTTGGCTCACCGCGGGACCCGCGGGAGGTCTAGTCCGAACATGGCAATCAGTTCCCGTTGAATCTCGTTGACGCCGCCGCCGAAGGTGAGCACGAGGTTCCGCTTGGCCTGGGCGTCGAGATAGGACATCAGCTCGCCCGTGCCCGGATCGCCGGGATCCCCGTGGCGGTGGACGATCTCGGCCAGGATCCGGCCGACGCGCTGGACCCGGTCGGAGGCGAAGACCTTCATCGCCGACGCGTCCGCCACCGACATCACACCCTGCTCGGCGGCCCGGGCCACTTCCCAATTGAGCAACTCGTTGACCCGGAAGGCCGCGGTCACCTCGGCCAGGGTGGCGCGCACGTCGGGACGGTCGAGCACACCCTGCTTGGTGGCCCACGCGGCCACCCGGTCGCGCAACCCCTCGAGGCGGCCGGCCGGGCCGAGCATGACGCGTTCGTGGTTGAGCTGGGTCGTGATCAGCTTCCAGCCGGCGTTCTCCTCGCCGACCAACATGTCAATGGGCACCCGTACGTCGTTGTAGTAGGTGGCATTGACGTGGTGTGAGCCGTCGCAGGTGATGATCGGTGTCCACGAGAAACCGGGGTCGCGGGTGTCGACGATGAGGATCGAGATGCCCTTGTGCTTGGGGGCGTCCGGGTCGGTACGCACTGCGAGCCAGATATAATCGGCCTGATGACCGCCGGTGGTGAAGATCTTCTGGCCGTTGACGATGTAGTGGTCGCCGTCGCGCTTCGCCGATGTGCGCAGGGAAGCGAGGTCGGTCCCGGCGTCCGGCTCGGAGTAGCCGATGGCGAAGTGCACGTCACCGGCGAGGATGTCGGAGAGGAACCGGTCCTTCTGCAGCTGGGTGCCGAAGCGCTGCAGGGTCGGCCCCACCGTCTGGAGCGTCACTGACGGCAGGTGCACGTCCGCCCGCTGGGCCTCGTTCGCGAACACGGTCTGCTCGATCTCGCCGAAGCCGTGGCCGCCGTACTCCTTGGGCCAGCCGACGCCCATCCAGCCGTCCTGTCCCATCTGCTTGATGGTCCGCTGGTACGTCGGTCCGTGGCGGTCGACCATCATCTCCAGGTGGTCCTCGTGCGAGGCCAGGTTGGTGAAGTAGTCGCGCAGCTGCGCCTTGAGCTGGCGCTGCTCCACGCTGAGCTCGAGGTTCTTCGAGGCTGTTCCCTCGACGACCACGGACTCGAGCGCTTGGCCGGCGCCACCGACGGCGTGCGCGAGGTCGGTGAGCTGGGAGTAGTAGTGGTGCAACGGGTAGGTCTCGTCGACGCCCATGCCACCGTGCAGGTGGTGGCAGGTGTGCAACGCGACCAGCCCGTCCTCGGCCAACCAGTACGTCGCGACCGCGAGGTC
>DATCYH010000833.1:0-2915 GCA_036570405.1 Nocardioides sp. | reverse complement strand
CAAGGTCGACGACGACAACTTCTACGGCCAGCACTACCTCACCGACCCGGTCCGGGCACTGGACTACTCGGGAGCCGACGTCACCGGCAAGTGGGCGCACTACGTCCACCTGGAGTCCAGTGACGCCACCCTGTTGCGGTTCGAGCACGCCGAGCACCGCTTCGTCGACCTGGTGCAGGGTGGCACGCTGCTGACCTCCCGCGACCTGGCCCGTGAGGTCAGGTTCGAGGACCTGCCACGCCGCGTCGACACCACGTTCCTGGAGAAGGTCAAGGCTCGCGGCATGAAGACCTACTCCGCAGACCGTTTCAATTTCGTGTCGGTGCGTCGCGTCGACCCGGGCAGTCACACCTGGCCGATCACCGAGAAGCAGCTGATGGCACGTTCATCGCGGCTCCTCTTCTACGGAAACCCATACCCACACGCAGAGGCCTGATGTCCATGGCAGCAACCGCCGCCGAGGAAATTGAAAAGACCCAGATCGCACGGCAGGGGAAGATCCGCCGTGACATCGAGGGACTCCGCGCAGTCGCCACCTTCCTGGTGCTGCCCTACCACGCAGGCTTGATGCTCTTCCCCGGCGGCTTCGTCGGGGTGGATGTCTTCTTCGTGATCTCCGGCTTCGTGATCACCGCCGGACTGATCGCGGAGGTACGCCGTACTGGCAGCATCGGCCTGATCGGGTTCTATGCCCGGCGTGCCAAGCGGTTGCTGCCCGCCTCCGCGGTGGTGCTGATCGGCACGGCGGTGGCGGTGTGGCTGTGGGTGCCGAAGATCCGGTGGGAGACGATCGGGGGCGACATCTTCGCCTCCTCGCTCTACTTCGTGAACTGGCGCCTCGCCGAACGCTCGGTCGACTACCTCGCCGAGGACGTCACCCCCTCCCCGGTGCAGCACTACTGGTCGCTCTCGGTCGAGGAGCAATACTATTTCATCTGGCCGATCGTGCTGCTGCTCGCGGTCCTGATCGCGACGAAGCTCGGTGTCCGGGCCCGGGTCGGGATGCTGGTCGGGCTTCTCCTGGTCGCACTCCCGTCGTTCGGCTGGGCGCTGCACCAGGCCACCGCGAACCCTGAGTTCGCCTACTTCGACACATTCACCCGGATGTTCGAGTTCGCCGTCGGGGCGTTGGTCGCGATCGTGGCCACCCGGTTGGACCGGATGCCGCAGTGGTTGGGTGCCTCGATGGCGTGGGTGGGGCTGGTGATGATCCTGCTCGCCGGGCGGTTCTTCACCGCCGAGATCACCTGGCCGAGCTACAACGCACTGCTGCCGACGGTGGGCGCAGGAATGCTGATCGCCGGCGGAGTCGCGGCCGGCAGGGCCGGACCGATTCGAATCCTGGGCAACCGGATGATGATGTTCTTCGGAGCGCTGACCTACTCGCTCTACCTCTGGCACTGGCCGATGCTGATCGTGGCGCGCGAGCATCGCGGCAGCATCTCGGTCACCACCGGGCTGATCATCGTGGTCCTGTCGATCGTCCCCGCCTGGCTGACCTATCACCTGGTGGAGAACCCGATCCGCTACTCGACCTTCGTCAAGAAGAACCTGCGCGCCGCCGGCCTGATCGGGCTGACCGTGACGATGGCCGGTGTCATCGCCGGACTGCTCCTGATCGTCAGCTTCCATCAGGCCACCTCGGGCGCGGCCGAGGTGAAGGGCGCGGCCGTGCTGGGCAACGTCAGCGCGACCCCGAAGGATGATCCCTCTGCGTCGCCCTCCGCGACCCCTGCCCCTGACGCACCGGTGCCGGGAGCACCCGTCGACGTGGTGGACGGCCCGATCTCGCCCGACCCGTTGCTGGCCACCGAGGACGTCCCCGACCTCTATGCCGAGGACTGCCAGGTGCTCCAGGACCAGACCGAGGTCCGCACCTGCACCTATGGGCCCGATGATGCCGAGACCACGATCGCGATCGTCGGCGACTCCAAGGCCGGCCAGTGGACCCCTGCCTTCCAGGTCCTGGCCGAGACCCACGACTGGCAGGTCAAGACCTACACGATGTCGGCGTGCACGTTCTCGTCGCGCAAGATCTCGCTGGACGGCGAGCCCTACGACAACTGCCACACCTGGGGCAAGGACGTCATCGACCGGCTGACGGGGGACGAGAAGCCCGACGTGGTCTTCACCTCGAACTTCAGGGGCAGTGCCTTCAACGATGAGCAGAAGGCCACGCCCGAGGCAGGTGTCGACGGCCTGATCGACTACTGGAAGCGGCTCGCGGACGCCGGCGTGAAGGTCGTCGCGATGGGCGACAACCCCTATCCGGCCGGGGTGGGCAAGGTCTATGAATGCGTCGCGGAGAACCCGAAGAAGCTGACCAAGTGCTCCTTCGACCGTCAGCGTGGGATCGAGATGAGCGGGATCAGCTCGCAGCTGGCCGCCGCGAAGGAGGTCGGGGCAACCGACATCTCCCCAGGGCGCACCGTCACCGACCCGACCGGTCCCTACTACGTGATCGACATGACGAAACAGATCTGTCCGACCGAGCGGTGCGCTGCGGTGATCGGCAACGCTCTGGTCTACCGTCAGGGATCGCACATCACCAAGACCTATGTCGAGACGCTGGCCCCTTTCTTCGAGAAGTCGCTGGCCAAGGCAGGAATCGAATGACACTTCTGGACCTGAAGACCACCGGACGCCGGCAGCTGCGTCGCCTTCGCGACGGCCTGACCCCGGCTCCGGCACCAGTGGTCGAGGAATGGGCCACGCCGCCTGAACGCGGCGCCGCACGTCCCGACGTACACGCCCTGGTGCTCGCCGGGCCGCTGCTGACCCAGGGCCTGGCCCGCGAGTGGACCCAGACCGTCCCGGCGAACCCGATCGGCACCACCGCGGCCCAAGCGTTCACCGGCATCGACGTGATGCTGCTGGAGTACGTCGACGGCGAGCTGGTCGGCCGTGAGGAGTCC
>DATCYH010000832.1:0-3002 GCA_036570405.1 Nocardioides sp. | reverse complement strand
CGACGCCGGTGACGAGGCGATGGCGGTCGGTGGTCCTGACGAGGCCGCCATCCACTATGAGCACGCCCTCGAGCTGGTGGCTGACCCGAAGCTGGCCGAGGGTGTCGCCGTGACCGACCTCGTCATCAAGACGAGCGACGCCCTCCTGGCCCGCGGGGAACCGCTCCGTTCGCTCGCCCTGCTCGAGCGGCACCTGGCTGCGCTGCCGGGGGACGAGGACCCCGGGTCGATGGCAATGCTGCACCTCGTTGCGGCCTATGTCGGGATCCTCTTCGACAACGACTCCGACCCGGAGGGGCATGCCGAGACCGGCTTCGGGCTGATCCCGCCCGAGCCGACCCGGGAGCGGGCCAAGATGCTCGCCCTCTATGCCCGCGTCGTGGCGCACAACGACAAGGAACGAGCCCGCGAGGCCGCGATGGAGGCGTTGGCGCTGACCGAGACCCATGGTCTGCCCAAGACCGCCTCCGAGGTGACCACCACGCTGGTCGGACTGGACAAGGGCCGGCCAATCGAGGAGTTCTCCGCCGCACTGGAGGAGGCCGTGGCCCGTGCCGCTGAGACAGGAGCCGTCGGTGCGGAGCTGCGCGCACTCTATTTCCTGGGCCGTGCCTATCAGGACCGGGCCGAGTTCACCCAAGCCTGCGAGGCATTCGCCCGGGCCACGGAACGCGCCCGCGCAGTCGGCATGCAGTGGGCGCCGTATGCCTTCGACTCGCGCCTGCACCATGCGCAGATCGCCTACTGGGCCGGGAAGTGGGAGACCGTCCTGTCCCTGACCGAGATGGGCGGCCAGTCCCCGCCGCCGCTGGCCGAGGCGGTGCTGCTCTCGATACGGCTCGCTGTCGAGTCCGGCCGGGGTGCGTCCATGACCCGACAGCTGAAGCGGCTGCGCAAGCACTGGTCCGACGACGGAGTGCTGGCCATCCTGTCCGCACCGGTGGAGATCGAGGTGTTCGGCCGGGCCGGCAAGGGGGACCAGGCGCTGGCGGTCCACGACCTGGTGATCGACACCCTCACGCCCGCATGGCCCGACAACTTCCAGGGCCGGCTGCGGCTCAGCGCAGTCACCGTCTCGGCGCTCGCCAACGCCGCGCCGTCGTCGACCGGCGAGGAGCGGGCTCGCTATCTCACGGCAGCAGAGCAACTCCTCGAGACCGGTCACCGGATTCACAACGGGCAGGTCGAGTCGGGCGTCTATTGGGGGCCCGAAGGACATGCCTGGGCTGCTCGACTGGACGCCGAGATGCTCCGGTTGCGCTGGCTGACCGGCATCGGCTCACCCGAGCTCTCCGACCTGGCCGGCGCGTGGACCGAGACGGTCAGCCGGTTCGAGGACTTCGGTCACGTCCACGAGCTCGCTTGGTGCCGGGCCCACCTGGCCGGAGTGCTGCGGGCCGCGGGACAGCTGCCGGCTGCCCGCGAGGTCGCTGACCTGGCCCGCCGGAGCGCACAGGAGCTCGGTGCGACCCCCCTCCTGGAGGCGGTCCGCTCGCTCGGCACCACCCCTGTCCGTGCCGCCCCGGAGCCCACGTCCCTCACCCCGCGGGAGGCGGAAGTGCTCGCCCTGGTCGCCCAAGGACGGAGCAACGGCGAGATCGCCAAGCAGCTGTTCATCTCGGTGAAGACAGTCAGCGTCCATGTTTCCAACATCCTCGCCAAGCTGGGCGCTTCCGGCCGGACCGAAGCAGCCGCGATCGCCCGTCGGGACGGACTGGTCGACTGACCTGCTGCGGCCGGAGGTGGCCGCGTAGGGTCGGCGGGGTGAAGATCCTGCTCACCGGCGACTCGATCACCGCCGCCCTCCGCGACCCGGGTGACCCGAGCGACCTCGGGGACGGGTACGTCGCCCGCGTCGCCGACGCCCTGCCCGGTCACAAGGTGCTCAACACCGGCATCAATGGTCACAAGGTGCCTGACCTCCAGGAGCGGTGGGAGCGCGACGTGCTCGCGCACCGACCCGACCTGCTCTCAGTGATGATCGGCATCAACGACACTTGGCATGCACACTTCGGTGGGCTCGGTCGCCGGCTGGTCAACGGACTGGCCAGGCTGTCGGGAGGGGGCACCGCTGGCACCACCCACGAGGCCTATGAGGCGGGATATCGCGAGATCCTCGACCGGACGCGCGCAGCTGGGATCAACCGCCTGGTCCTGCTCGAGCCGTTCCTGGTCCCGGTCGACGACGGGCAGGTGCGGATGCTTGCGGACCTCGAGGAGAAGATGCGCATCGTCCGCCTGCTGGCTGACGAGTACGACGCGCTCTTCGTGCCGCTGCACGATGCCTTCACGACTGCTGCCCAGGAAAGGGACCCCGCCGAACTGGTCATCGACGGCGTGCACCCCGCCCCGGCCGGGCACGACCTGATCGCCGAGCAGTGGCTGAGCGTGGTCGGTGTCGAGGACCTCCATGAGTGAGCTGACCCCGGCCGAACTGACCCCGGCCGAACTGACCCCGGCCGAGCTGGCCGGAGCGCGGTTCCGGTGTGCCCGCGGAGCCCTCGCCGAGCCGCTGGCCGGGACCGCCGCCCACGACACCGCCTATCTCCTGATCGAGCACCCAGGCCCTTGGGGGCACAAGGCCCTGGCCGAGTCGCGCCTGCCCGAGCACGTGCGGAGCGGACTCGCCGACGCCGCAGCCGAGGCCGGCGTACGCATCCAGCTGATCCGTCGCCACGGGCGGGCCGCCGGTCCCCAGCCGTCCTCGTTCCGGGTCTTCCTCGGCAACGCGGATCCCCGGGTCGAGGGTGGACCGTGGCTGGAGACCACCCTGCTCGACGTGGCCGACGACCTGCTCGACCTCGACCTCGACGGCCTGGCCGAAGGGCGTCGCCCCGGCCTGGAGGAGCACTCCGGCCGCCTGCTCCTGGTCTGCACGAACGGTCGCCGCGACGCGTGCTGTGCCGAGTTCGGCCGTCCGGTCGCCGCCGCCCTGGCGGCTGCGTTCCCCGAGGAGACCTGGGAGACGTCGCACCTGGGCGGTCACCGTTTCGCAGCAGCCA
>DATCYH010000831.1:0-2716 GCA_036570405.1 Nocardioides sp. | reverse complement strand
ACTACCGCGACCTGCGCGACGTACAGCTGCGCAAGAGCCTCGAGGTCGAGAACGGTCTCTTCCTGGCCGAGGGCGAGAAAGTCGTACGCCGTGCCGTCGCGGCCGGCTTCACGCCGCGCTCGTTCCTGATGGCACCGCGGTGGGTCGAGAGCCTGGCCGATGTCCTGGACACCAGCGACGCACCCTGCTTCGTGCTGGAGGAGAAGCTGGCCGAGGAGGTGACCGGTTTCCATGTCCATCGGGGGGCGCTCGCCTCCCTCGAGCGGTTGCCGCTGCCCGAGGTGGACGAGGTGCTGCGTGGCGCGCGTTCGATCCTGGTCGTCGAGGACCTCGTCGACCACACCAACGTGGGAGCCATCTTCCGCTCCGGAGCCGCGCTCGGATTCGACGCAGTGCTCCTTTCACCGCGCTGCGCGGACCCGCTCTACCGCCGGGCGATCAAGGTCGGCATGGGCGCCGTCTTCTCGACCCCGTGGACCCGCTTGCCGGACTGGCACGACGCCCTGCCGATGCTCTCCGAACGAGGCTTCACCACGGTGGCGCTCACCCTTGCTCCCGACGCCACGGTCATCGAGGAGGCCGTCGCCGGGCAGGAGAAGGTCGCACTGGTCCTCGGCTCCGAGGGTCACGGATTGTCCAAGCGTTGGGAGCAGTCCGCGGACCGGCGGGCGATCATCCCGATGCGCGAGGGCATCGACTCCCTCAACGTCGCCGCGGCGACCGCGGTCGCCTGCTACATCACTGCACGCAGGTAGCAGCCCGGCCGCTCAGTCTTCCGCAGGCCAGCCCGGCGGGAACTCGGAGGCGGCCTTCTCGTGCTGCTTCTTCAGCTTCTTGCGCGCCCGGTCACTGATCCGGTCACCGAACACGGTGCCCTTGGTGTGATCGGTCTCGTGCTGGAGGCACCGGGCCAGCAGCCCGTCGCCGGAGAACTCGACCGGCCCGCCGTCCAGTCCCTGACCGGTGGCCGTGGCGAAGTCGGGGCGCGCACACTCGACGAAGGACCCCGGGAACGACAGGCAGCCCTCGTCGCTGTCGTCCAGGACCCGCTCCTTGCCCTCGGGCAGGATCACCTCGGGATTGCAGATCACGCCGACGGTGTGGACACCCTCCGCGTCCGGGCAGTCGAAGACCACCACGGCGCGATCGACCCCGATCTGGCAGGCAGCCAGGCCAACGCCGTCGGCGGCGTACATCGTGGCGACCATGTCGGCGACCAAGCTGCGCAGCTCGTCGTCGAACTCGGTGACCCTTGACTGGGGCGTGTGCATGGGCGGGGTGCCCCAGCGGGTGATCGGCCGGACGGTGCCGCCGGTCGGCAGTGGTCCGTGGGGGGCGTTGGGTTCTGGTTGTGTCGCCGGCATGGCCCAGATCATAGGGCGAGGTGCTGGGGGCCGATCCCACGGATCTCAGCCGTCGAGGTCCTCGACGAGCCGCCGGTACTCCTCGCGCCGGATGCGTCGATCGTCCTCGGAGATCCGAAGCACTGCACCCTGCAGGTGGAGCAGTCCTCGGACCAGCTCGGCGCGCTGGAGAAGGACCTCGTCGGCGACCGCCCGGTGGGCGGGGGAGAGCTGCCCGTCGGGCAGGAGCGAGCCCTGGGCCGTGACCACGCCTGCGGTACGGGCGGCCTCTTCGGCAGCGTCGGCCTCCTGGGCGTCGCCCTGCACCAGCGCCAGCAGCCGATCCGCTGCCCTGAGCGCCTCCGGGTCGCCGACCGACTGCCCGGAGACCAGGGCCTGGGCCCGGGCGAGAATTGCTGACGCACCGCTGACGATGAACTTCCGGTCGCGACGGGCGGTGCGTGGACGCCACATCCACCCGGACCCGATCGCGGTCGCACCGGCGATCACCAACACGCCGACGGCTTCGAGGGGAGCTGGCTGGGAACCGGCGACGGCCAACGCACCGCCTCCTCCGGCGACGCCTGCAGTGAGCCAGGGCGCGGCGGGATGCACCCGGGTCCGGGCACGGCGTTCGACGACCTCGGGCAGGGACTCGGGCCGAGCCAGCGAGGAGACGGTCTGCTCCCAGGCCAAGTCCAGGTGGTGACGGGCATGGCGGCGACCCTCGGCCGAGTCGAGCAGGCGGCGCGGCTCCGTCGCGTCCAGGGTCGCCAAGAACGTGGCCAGGTCGACGGGGCGACGGCGGATGAGTTTGTTCCCCGAGTCGACGAGGGCGCCGACGAGGGCAGAAGCCATCTGCTGGTGCCGCCATCCGGCCACGGAAACCCTTCCAGAACGTGTGTGGGAACTGGCCCAGACTACCGCGAGCGATCCTGTGACCTGAGCCACATACCAATAGTGTGGCGCAGTGTGTAACTCAGAGTTACATTTCATGCATGTCCCTGATCAGAGCAACCAAGAACGCTGTCTCCCCAGGCGGCAAGCACGGTGTCGGCAACGGCGAGACGCGCGACCCGATCGGCTATGCCGTCCTGGCGCTGAACAAGCTCGCCTCGAGCGAGCTGATCGACCGACTCGGGCTGCGCAAACAGACCGAGCAGACCGTCTTCACCGTGACCCGTGGCGGCTTCAAGGTCGCCGGCCAGGCCGGTCGCGCCTTCGCCAAGAAGGGCAAGAAGGGCGCCGCCGGCGTCCGCGTCCCCGCCGCCAACCCCTCCGGCGTCTTCGACCTCACCCCGACCGAGGACGAGCAGATGCTCGTCGACGTGGTGGGGGAGTTCGCCGAGGAGATGGTCCGTCCTGCTGCCGCA
>DATCYH010000830.1:0-1567 GCA_036570405.1 Nocardioides sp. | reverse complement strand
GCAGGGTGCGGCCCAGCAGTTCGGGGTGCTCGTGGGTCTGGACGAACCAGCCCGGGCGCACCCGTGCCCCGAGTCGGGCGATCCCGGTGTGCCGCACCGGCGCTGTCACCGCGTCCCCCACCGGCAGGTGCTCGATGTCGGGGTCGGAGCCGCCGGCGGCGAGCAGGCGCAGGAAGTGTGACTTGCCCGAACCGTTCGAGCCGAGGACGGCGACCCGCTCGCCGTACCAGACCTCGAGGTCGAAGGGCTGCATCAGGCCGCTGAGCTCTAGACCCTCGCAGATCACCGCGCGCTTGCCGGTGCGACCGCCCTTGAGCCGCATCGAGACCTGTTGCTCGCGGGGCTGCTCGGTCGGCGGACCGGCCTCCTCGAACTTGCGCAGCCTGGTCTGGGCAGCTCGGTATTGCGACGACATCCCGTCGTTGTACTCGGACTTGATCTTCAACCTCAGGACGAGTGCCTTGATCTTGGCGTGCTCCTCGTCCCAGCGCTTGCGGAGCTCCTCGAAGCGGGCGAACCGGTCCGTGCGTGCCTGGTGGTAGGACGAGAAGCCGCCGGGATGCGTCCACACCCGGTTGCCGCCACCGGAGGCGCCGAGTTCCACGGTGACCACCCGGGTCGCGGTGTTGTCGAGCAGCTCGCGGTCGTGGGAGATGAACAGGATCGTCTTGGCGGACTCGTTGATCCGCTGCTCGAGCCAGATCTTGCCGGGCACGTCCAGGAAGTTGTCCGGCTCGTCGAGGAGCAGGACCTCCTCGGGTCCGCGCAGGAGGTATTCCAGCACCAGTCGCTTCTGCTCCCCACCGGAGAGCGTGGCGAGCTGCCGATACTTCGCCCGGTCGTAGGAGACGTCGAGGGCGGCCATCGTGCAGACGTCCCAGAGCACCTCGATGTCATAGCCGCCGGCGTCGGAGAACTCGGCGAGAGCGCTCGCATAGGCCATCTGGTGCTTCTCGTCGTCGACCTCCATCAGCGCGAGCTCGCACCGGTCCACCTCGGCGGCGGTACGGCGTACGCGTGCGGGCGCCACGGAAAGCAACAGGTCGGCGACCGTGGGGTCCTGCCCCAGCCCGGCACCGACCATCTGTCGCATCACGCCCAGGCCGCCGGTGCGGGTGACCACGCCGGCGTGCGGCTTCAGCTCACCGGTCACGATGCGCAGCAGGGTGGTCTTGCCGGCGCCGTTGGCACCGACCAGGGCGACCTTCGCACCCTCGCCGACCCGGAACGAGACCTCGTCGAGAAGGACCCTGCCGTCCGGCAGCTCATAGCGCACTGAGGCGACATCCACATGACCCACGAACGTGATTCTGCCCCGCGGACGGACCGGGGCGCCAACGCATTGAATCGTGGCCGCGCCGCTCCCGGTCCCGGTGCACGGCGGCCCGCTGACACGGTTCGGGGATCCGCGCCTACAATCCGTCCATGTCGAATCGGCTCTACGCTGGCCTGCGGGCGCCCCTGCCGGTCAGGCAGCGGAGCACACGTCCCGCTGTCCGGGCCGTGGCGATGGGAGTGTTCGGCGTCGCCCTCACCGCCTGGGTGGTGGCCTTCGGGGTCCCCAGCG
>DATCYH010000829.1:0-2782 GCA_036570405.1 Nocardioides sp. | reverse complement strand
CGAACACGTTCCCGGCGCTGGTGCTCGGCTTCCTGATCCTGCTCTCCGGCCTGCGCACCTGGGTGGGCGTGACCCTTGTCGTCTGGGTCATCGGCGGCTTCGGCACCTGGCTGACCGGCGGCGACAACTCGGTGCACATCGGCGCGTCGGGGCTGATCTTCGGTTGGCTGACCTACCTGATCGTGCGCGGGATCTTCTCCCGCAGGGTCGGCCAGATCCTGCTCGGCGTGGTGATCCTGGTGATGTACGGCGGCCTGCTCTGGGGCGTCCTGCCCGGCCAGGAGGGGATCTCCTGGCAGGGGCACCTGTTCGGCGCGGTCGGTGGCGTGATCGCCGCCTGGCTCCTGGTTGACCGCGACGGCGAGCGGAACTAGCGCTTCCGGGATACGGATTGGCTGTTCTGGGCGATCAGAACAGCCAATCCGTATCCCGGACGACGTACCGACCGCGGATCAGGCGGTGCAGAGCGCCCGCACCCGCTCATCGCGGTCCGCGATGGGTGTGTGGTGCTCAGGGGAATCTCCCCGGCTCGCGGGGTGTTGGCGTGGGGTTGACATGGTCGGACCCCCGCCGGATGTGGGATTCATCGGTCGCTCGAAACGCGTTTTCGGCCGACCACCTCGCACAGGTAGGCTGGACGACTCACGTAATGCGGTTCTGGATAGGGGATCCTGGGTTGTCCGAAGACATGGCCCGGCGCGAAGTCGACGCCGAGCAGGCGTTCGTCGATCGCGTCTATGTGCAGCTGGAGACCTCCACCGCTGCCGCGCAGGAACTGGCCCGGGAGGGCCACGATCGTGGTCGGCTCGGCCACGAGGGGGGACTGGTCGAGCGCGACGCGATGGTCTTCCAGGCCGCCAAGCGGATCGCGCAGCTCGACGCCGCCCACGAGGGCCTGGTCTTCGGACGCCTCGACCTCGACCCCGAGCTGGACACGTCGCCACGCTATGTGGGCCGGATCGGCCTGCGCGACGAGAACCGCGACTCGCTGCTGATCGACTGGCGTGCGCCCGCGGCCGCGGTCTTCTATCAGGCAACGGCCGCCGAGCCGCACCACGTCGTACGCCGTCGGGTGCTGCGCTGCGCCGGGCCCCAGGTCGTCGGTGTCGAGGACGAGCTGCTCGACGCGGACAACCCGGCCGCCGCGTCGCTGCCGATCGTCGGCGAGGGTGCACTGATGGCGCAGCTCTCGCGAGCGCGCGACCGGTCGATGCACTCGATCGTGGCGACGATCCAGGCCGAGCAGGACAAGGCGATCCGCGCACCCTCCAAGGGCGTCGTGACGATCTCGGGTGGTCCGGGCACCGGCAAGACAGTGGTGGCGCTGCACCGCGCGGCATACCTGCTCTACACGGATCGTCGTCGCTATGAGTCCGGCGGCGTGCTGATCGTCGGGCCCTCGGGCGTCTTCATGCGCTACATCGAGCGGGTGCTGCCCTCGTTGGGCGAGACCGCGGTCGCGCTGCGCTCGCTGGGTGAGGTCGTCGACGGGGTCCGCGCGATGCGCCATGACGACCCGGCGGTGGCCGACATCAAGGGATCCCCGCGGATGGCGGAGGTGCTGCGCCGGGCCGCGCGCCAGGCCGTCCCGGGCGCGCCGAGCGAGTTCCGGATCTTCTACCGCGACGACGTGATCCGGCTGGACCGCCAGCTGCTCGGCCGGCTGCGGCGTCAACTCCTCAGCCAAGGTCGCCGCAACCGGGTGCTCCCGCGGATCGCGACCACGTTGCTCGACGCGATGTGGCGCCAGGTCCGCAGCGAGCGGGGACGCGAGCGCGGGCGAGACGAGTTCAACGAGGACATGCTCGGCAACGACGACTTCCTCGAGTTCGCGCTGCGGTGGTGGCCGCCGTTGGCCGCGACCCAGGTCTTCGAGTGGTTGGGCGACGGGGACTTCCTGGCGCGCGTCGCCGACGGCATCCTGAGCCAGCATGAGCAGGCGACGCTGGTGAAGAGCTGGGACGGCGCCCTGAGCATCGAGGACATCCCGCTGCTCGACGAACTGCGTTATGCGCTCGACGACGTCCCCGAGAAGCACGGCCCGCAGAACGACTTCACCGACCACCTCGGTGGCGACCTGCAGGAGCTCTCCACCGCTGCGGATCGTGAGTTCGCCACCGGTCCCGGATGGCGCCCGCCGACCAACCGGATCGACGACGACCCGTTCGCGCACGTCCTCATCGACGAGGCGCAGGACCTGACGCCGATGCAGTGGCGAATGGTCGGCCGGCGTGGCCGCGCCGCGTCCTGGACGATCGTCGGCGACGCCGCACAGTCCTCGTGGCCGGTGCCCGCAGAGTCCGAGGCCGCGCGCGCGGAGGCGTTGGAGGGCAAGCAGATGCACGCCTTCCACCTGTCGACGAACTACCGCAACTCCTCGGAGATCTACGAGTTCGCAGCCGCCTACGCAGCGAGGGTCGGGCTGAACGCCGACCTGCCGACCGCGGTCCGGTCGACCGGTGTCCCGCCCAAGATGGAGGGTCCGGTCGACGACCTGGAGGCCTCCGTGCGGGCCGAGGTCGCCCGCCTCTCCGGCGAGGTGGCCGGGACCGTGGGGATCGTCGTACCCGTCGCCCGGCGCGCCGAGGTCAACGCCTGGCTGGCCTCCTGGCCCGAGTTCGCCGCCGACGCACCCTCGGCCGCCAACCCCGGCGAGACCCCCAGCGGCGCGGACCGGATCGTCGTCCTCACCGGCCTCGACACCAAGGGCCTCGAGTTCGACGGCATCGTGGTGGTCCGCCCCCAAGAGATCGAGGACGAGTCGCAGACCGGGCGTGCGGTG
>DATCYH010000828.1:0-4280 GCA_036570405.1 Nocardioides sp. | reverse complement strand
ATTGCCGACCTCGTCTCGCAGGCCGAGGGCATCACCATCGACCTGACCGCAGCGGCCACACAGGAGGCGATCTGACATGACGACCACCCACAACCCCGCCGACCTGCCGTTCCCCGGGGTGGCAAGCGGCCTCAAGGGCGTGCCCACCCTGGATGAGGGCACGACGCTGACCGGCAAGGACTTCACCTCCGATCAGGAGGTCCGCTGGTGTCCCGGTTGCGGTGACTACGCGGTCCTCAAGGCCGTCCAGTCGTTCCTGCCGACCCTGAACATCCGTCGCGAGAACACAGTGTTCATCTCCGGCATCGGCTGCTCGTCGCGGTTCCCCTACTACCTCGACACCTATGGCATGCACTCGATCCACGTGCGCGCACCGTCGATCGCGACCGGCCTGGCCACCGCACGCGAGGACCTCCAGGTCTTCGTCGTGACCGGCGACGGCGACGCGCAGTCCATCGGCGGCAATCACCTGATCCACGCCCTTCGCCGCAACGTGAACATGACCATCCTGCTGTTCAACAACCGGATCTACGGCCTCACCAAGGGGCAGTACTCCCCCACCTCTGAGGTCGGCAAGGTCACCAAGTCCACCCCGGTCGGGTCGCTGGACCACCCCTTCAACCCGGTCTCGCTCGCCCTGGGCGCCGAGGGATCCTTCGTGGCCCGCACCATCGACTCGGACCGCAAGCACCTGACCTCGGTGCTCGCCGCTGCCGCCGCCCACAACGGCACCAGCTTCGTGGAGATCTACCAGAACTGCCCGATCTTCAACGACGGCGCCTTCGACGCGATCAAGAACCCCGACACCAAGGCAGACGCGATCATCCCGCTGGTCCACGGCGAGCCGATCACCTTCGGTGCCCGCGACGAGGAAACCGGCCTGGGCAGCAAGGGCCTGATCCGCAACGCAGGCGGCGGGGTCGAGGTGGCCGAGCTGTCCGCCGTGGGCGTCGAGGCGATCCTGGTCCACGACGCGCACAACCCGGACCCCTCCACCGCGTTCGCGATCAGCCGTCTCACCGACTCGGGCTATCTCAACCAGTCCCCGATCGGCATCTTCCGCCAGATCGAGCGACCGGCGTACGACGAAGAGGCGCGCAAGCAGATCACCAGCGCACAGGAGTCGGTCACCACCACGCCGACCGACCGGCTGGCCGGACTGATCAACGGCGGCGACACCTGGACCGTCGTCTGAGCCTGCGCAGCGAGGAACGAGCGCAGCAGGTGAAGCGACAATCAAGCCGTCGTCTGACCCAGCACGCACGAAGGGCCTCCCACCATTGGTGGGAGGCCCTTCTGCGTGGCTGTTGAGCGCTGGCGGCTCAGTAGGACTTGTAGGTGTACCAGGTCGGGCTCGTGGTCTGGACGAACACGGGCGAGCTGGCCGCGATGATCACGCGGTAGTAGTACCGGCCGCTACGCGGAGCAGCAACCGAAGCCTTGTAGGCGCCGTACTTGTTGGTCGTGACCCACTTGTAGGTCTTGTAGGTGCCCCGGGCGTAGTTCGAGCGGACGATCTTGACCGACTTGTTGGCCCAGCCCGGGTCGACGTTGCCCTGCATGTAGAGGCGGCCGGACGAGGACTTGACGATCTTGGCGCCGGAGTCACGGCGGGCCTTGATCGCGCGCCAGTTGCTGGTCGCCGGGAAGGTCCACGAGTCGGTGCTGCCGCCGGTGTAGACGACCCGGTAGGTCGTGTTGGCGTAGGCGAGGGTGCGGAAGCTGAAGGAGGCCTCCGTGCTGTCGGAGGCGACCCACTTCCAGCTGGAGTAGGGGGCGACCTTGCGATAGAGCGCAACCTTGCCGGCGGTGTCGGCAACCGGGCCCCAGCCGTTCTCGGGGTGCTTGCCCTGGACCTGTCCCGAGATGGTGATCGCGGTCTTGTAGGTGTAGACCGAGCTGGTCTTGTTGATCACGACCCGGGTGTCCACCGTGGTCGCGGCCTCGGCGGCCGTGGTGGTCATCGCGATCGGGATGGGGGAGAGCATTGCCGCACCGGCGACGGCGGCAAGGAGACGCTTGGGGTTCATGGATTCCTCCGACAGAGTGTGTGGGGCGGTGCGAAGGCCATGTACCCCCTCCCCGTACCCCCGAAACCAAACATCGGTGAATCTGCCAACTAGAGTGCTGACCATGTCCCGGCCGCCCCGTTCAGAGTCACAGAAGGGCTTCCTCCTCGGAGTCGCGGCCTACGGCATCTGGGGAGCTTTCCCGCTCTACTGGCCCCTGCTCGAACCGGCCGGTGCGGTCGAGATCCTCGCCCACCGCGTGGTCTGGTCGATGCTGACGATGGCGATCCTGATCTTCGTCGTCGGACGAACCCGGCAGCTGCGTGACATCTGGCGCTCGCCGCGCACCAAGCGCCTGCTCACGTTGGGGTCGGTGGTGATCGCGATCAACTGGGGCACCTACATCTGGGGCGTCAACAACGGTCACGTCGTCGAGGCGTCACTGGGCTATTTCATCAATCCACTGGTGACGATGCTGATGGGCGTGCTGGTCTTCCGCGAGCGGCTCCGAGCGATGCAATGGTTCGCGGTCTCGATCGCGACCGCCGCGGTCATCGTGCTCACCCTCGCCTACGGGCGGCTGCCCTGGGTCGCCCTGATCCTGGCGTTCTCGTTCGGCACCTACGGCCTGGCCAAGAAGCAGGCCAACACCGGCGCCGTGGAGAGCCTGACCTGGGAGACGATCGTGCTCTCCCCGATCGCCTTGGGCTATGTGGTCTTCCTGGTCGCCACGGGCAACTCCGAGTTCGGCACCAACGGACCCGGACACGCGGCGATCCTGATGACCGCCGGCCTGATCACTGCCGTGCCGCTGATCTGCTTCGGTGCGGCCGCGACCAGGCTGCCGATGGTGACCCTGGGGCTGCTGCAATATCTAGCCCCGATCCTGCAGTTCGCCCTCGGCGTGCTGCTCTTCCACGAGGACATGCCGCTGGGCCGCTGGATCGGCTTCGGCCTGGTCTGGATCGCCCTGGTCATCTTCACCGTCGAGTCGGTCAACCACCGTCGGCGGCAGCTGCGCATCGCCGCCGAGGCGTCGGCAATCTGACGCGACCGATGTACGCCGGGTGACCGTGGGTCACCCGGCGACTGGGGCTCGTCTCAGACGTCGGTGATCCGGATGCCGGCGTGCGCCTTGTAGCGACGGTTGGCGCTGATCAGGTTGGCGGTGAGCGCCTCGACCTGGTGGGCGTTGCGGACCCGGCCGCCGTACACGCCGCGGACGCCGGGGATCGCCGAGGCCAGGGCCTGGACGGTGTCGGTGGCCGCACGGTCATCGCCGAGGACGAGTACGTCGGTCTCGATCGAGGTGACCTCGGGGTCCTCGAGCAGGACGGCGCTGACGTTGTGGAAGGCGCCGACGACGCGGCTCTCCGGGAGGAGGCCGAAAGCCTGCTGGGTGGCGGAGCCCTCCTCGACGTGGAGCGCATAGGCGCCCTGCTTGTCGAAGCCGAGCGGGTTCACGCAGTCGACGACGATCTTGCCGGCAAGCTGCGGGGCGAGCGACTTGAGGAGCTCGCCGTGACCGTCCCAGGGGACGACGACGAGGACGATGTCGCCCTGCTCGGAGGCACCCGCGTTGTCGGCACCGGCAACGCTCTTGCCGATCGCCTCGCTGAGCTCCTTGGCGGCTGCCTCACCCTTCTCGGTGGTGCGGCTGCCGAGCACCACGTTCAGTCCGGCTTGGGCGAAGCGGCGGGCGAGGCCGCGGCCCTGGGGGCCGGTGCCGCCGAGCACAGCGATGGTGAGTCCGGTCAGGTCGATGGTGGATTCGCTCATGCCCGGGATGCTAATGCGTTACCGATGAGTCACTTGTGGGTGTCCACCCGCCGTCAACAACTGCCGGGTCGGCGCTCAAAACCCGTCGACTCGGCAGTTGTTCACAACCGACCGGCAGTCAACAACTGCCGGGTCGGCGGGGCAGGTCAGGCGGTACGGGTGGCAACCACGTCGGCGAAGGCCTCGAGCGCGGTCCGGACCGGTCCCTGGGGCAGGACATCGAGCAGTGCCTTGGCCTCCCCCGCGCGCTCCACCACGAACGCGCGCGCCTGGTCCATCGCCGGGTGCTTGCGGAGCAGGTCGAGCGCCTCGGTGTGCAGGGAGTCGTCGGAGAGATCGAGGCCGAGCAGCTCCTGGAGCCGGGCATCGGCCGGGTCGGACGATGCCTGGGCGAGCAGCACCGGCAGGGTCGGCACACCCTCGCGCAGGTCGGTGCCGGGGGTCTTCCCGGACTCCTCGGACTCGGAGGCGATGTCGAGGATGTCGTCGGAG
>DATCYH010000827.1:0-9046 GCA_036570405.1 Nocardioides sp. | reverse complement strand
GCTCACGGATCAGGCCGATCGCCTTGGTCAGTCCCTCCTTGGTCCGCTCCATGCCGCAGTACTCCCACATGATGTGGCCGAGTTCCTTGTGGTAGCTGTCGACCGAGCGGGTGCCGTTGACGGTCAGGAAGTGGTTGATCCGCTCCTCGACCTCGCGCTTGGCCTCGACGACGGCCGGGTGCGACTCCTCGATCCGCTCGTGGGGGTCGGCCAGGTAGTTCGCGATCGTGTAGGGGAGCACGAAGTAGCCGTCGGCCAGACCCTGCATCAGTGCGGAGGCACCGAGGCGGTTGGCGCCCTGGTCGGAGAAGTTCGCCTCGCCGGCCACGAACAGGCCCTTGATGTTGCTCTCCAGGTCGTAGTCGACCCAGAGGCCACCCATCACGTAGTGCACGGCAGGGTAGACGCGCATCGGAACCTCGTAGGGGTTCTCCGCGGTGATCTGCGCATACATGTCGAAGAGGTTGCCGTACTTTGCTTCGACGGTGTCGCGGCCCACGCGCTCGATGATGTCGGCGAAGTCGAGGTAGACACCACGGCGTACGCCATCGACCTCGGGACCGACACCGCGGCCCTCGTCACACATGTACTTCGCCTGGCGCGAGGCGATGTCGCGGGGGACCAGGTTTCCGAACGCCGGGTAGATCCGCTCCAAGTAGTAGTCGCGGTCCTCCTCCGGGATGTCGCGCGGGTCCTTGGCGCAGTCTTCCTTCTTCTTCGGCACCCAGATCCGACCGTCGTTGCGCAGCGACTCCGACATCAGGGTCAGCTTCGACTGGTTCTCGCCGGAGACGGGGATGCAGGTCGGGTGGATCTGCGTGTAGCAGGGGTT
Source organism: Nocardioides sp. (assembly GCA_036570405.1). Lineage (GTDB taxonomy): Bacteria > Actinomycetota > Actinomycetes > Propionibacteriales > Nocardioidaceae > Nocardioides. The sequence continues at coordinate 8,214 of DATCYH010000827.1, read as the reverse complement.
GGCCATGTAGGCGCCCTTGCGGTGCGCACGCCACGCAGCGGTGACGTTGGAGCCCATCGCGTTGGTGGAGAGGAAGTAGACGTTGCCGTAGCCGCCGGTGGCCAGGACGACCGCGTCAGCGAGGTGGGTCTCGATCTCACCGGTGACCATGTCGCGGGTGATGATGCCCTTGGCGCGGGTCACGCCGTCGGCGTCGGCGGTCGTGATCAGCTCGAGCATCTCGTGCCGGGTGTGGGTGGTGACGGTGCCGGCCGCGACCTGGCGCTCGAGAGCCTGATAGGCGCCGATCAGGAGCTGCTGGCCGGTCTGGCCCCGCGCATAGAAGGTGCGGGAGACCTGCACGCCGCCGAAGGAGCGGTTGTCGAGGAGGCCGCCATATTCGCGGGCGAACGGAACACCCTGCGCCACGCACTGGTCGATGATGCTGGCCGAGACCTCTGCGAGCCGGTAGGAGTTCGACTCTCGCGATCGGAAGTCACCGCCCTTGACCGTGTCGTAGAAGAGTCGGTAGGTCGAGTCACCGTCGTTGCGGTAGTTCTTGGCCGCGTTGATGCCCCCCTGGGCGGCGATCGAGTGTGCACGGCGCGGGGAGTCCTGGTAGCAGAAGCTCTCCACCTGGTAGCCGGCCTCGCCGAGCGTCGCGCCCGCGGCAGCGCCGGCCAGACCGGTGCCGACGATGATCACCTTGATCTTGCGACGGTTGGCGGGGTTGACCAGCTTCGCGTGGGCCTTGCGCTCCTCCCACCGCTGGGGGACGGGGACGTCGGCCGGTGCCTTGGTGTCTGCGATCGGTTCGCCGAGGGTGAAGAAGCCCGCGGCGTCGCTCGTCACGTTCGTGTCAGTCATGGGGATATCAGCCTTCAGTCAACGATGCCGGTGAGGATGGACAGCGGGACCAGCGCGAATCCGCCGGCGATCACCACGGCCAGGAAGACGCCGGCGAAGTTTGCTCGCGCGCGGCTCTTGGCGGTGTTGGTGAGACCGAGGGTCTGGCTGGCACTCCACACGCCGTGGCGCAGGTGCATGGCCAGCGCGATCATCGCGAGCAGGTAGACCACTGACACCCACCACTGCTCGGGCTGGAAGGAGCTGACGACGCGCTCGTACGGCGACTCGGGATCGCCGTTGACGTTGATGGTGTGGGTGGTCAGGTGCAGCAGGTGGAAGACCACGAAGAGCAGCAGCGCGACACCACCCCAGCGCATCATCTTCGACGAGAGCGTCGCCGCCACGGCCTTCTTCACGACGTACTTCTGGGTGCGGGCCCTGGAGGCACGCGCCCAGAGGGCGAAGGCTGCGTAGGCGTGCCCGATCACGGACAGCAGGAGCACGACGCGGAGCACCCACAGCAGACCTTCGTAGGGGAGCATCGGCTCCCCGAAGGTGCGCAGGTGGTGCGCGTACTCATCAAAGGCTTCCTGGCCAGCGAAGACCTTGAGGTTGCCGTACATATGGAGCAGCACATAGCCGATGAAGACCAGGCCGGTGACGGCCATGAGGAGCTTCAGCGCGATCGTGGATCGCGTCGACCGGCTGCCTTTCACGAGAGTCGGAGTTGCCACGGAGGGCAACTTACTCCCATTCGTCGGCCCTGGGCAGCGAAGGTGAGCCTTAGGTGGTGTGACATTCGCCCGGTTACTGGCCGGTCACAACTTTTGTCGGCCCACTCACGGTCAGTGCCGCGATCGCCGTCGTGGCCGGAACAGCGAGCACCAGACCGATCGCGGAGGCCAGGGTCCGCATGATCTCGGCGGCGATGTTCTCGTCCGGCAGGGTGTCGAGCAGGGGCCGCTCATAGAGCGACAGGAGCATCAGCACAGCCAGCGCCGTCCCGGCATAGGCGAACACGATCGTGTAGATCGTCGAGGCGATGTGGTCCCGCCCGATCCGCATCCCGCTGACGAACAGCTGCAGCCGAGTCATCTCCGGCGCCGCGGCCCGCAGTTCCCACACCGCGGAAGACTGGGTGATCGTGACGTCGTTCAGCACGCCGAGCCCCGCGATGATCACTGCCGAGGTGAGCAGGCCCTGGTAGTTCAGGTCCGGCGCATAGAGCATCAGGTATTCGTTCGTGTCGTCGCTGACCCCGCTCAACCGGGCCGCATGGACCCCCCACATCCCGATCGCGGTGATGATCGCGATCCCGAACAGGGTCCCGGCCAAGGCCGTGCTGGTGCGCACCGACAGGCCATGGGTCAGGTAGAGCACCACGAACATGATCACGCTCGAGCCGACCAACGCGATCCCGATTCCCGAGCCGCCCTCCAGCAGTCCGGGCAGCATGAACTTCGCCACCACGAAGCCCGCGAAGACCAGGCCGATCAGCGCCATCAGGCCGCGGAGTCGTGCCACCACCAGGGTGACCAGGACGAAGGCGACCAGGAGCAGCCCGAGCGGGGCGTTGCGCTGGGTGCCGACCCAGCCCCACGACGGCTCGGCACCGTCGGCGCCGGCGATCCGGGCCAGCTTCACCTCGTCGCCATTCTGCAGTCCCGACTTCGCGACGTACGGCGGCACCTGGATGACCACGCGGTCCTTGCCGACCTGCGCGGTCAGCTCGTTGCAGTGCTCCGGGAAGTCCTCCCCCGAGCCCGGCGGCGCGTTCGGGTCGGCCACGATCACCGGGCACGGTTCGCTCACCGAGACCACCTTGCCGACCGGGAAGGTGGTGCCGTCAGCGGCGTACTGCGGGGGCGTCGGCTTCTCGCCGTCCCCGGGCCACAGCACGAACAGTCCGATGATCGTGGCCAGTGCGACGAGGGCGAGCGAGGTCAGCAGGAAGAACCGCGACACGAACCCGACCTCGACGTCGGGGAGGTCGTGGGAATGAGAGTGAGAGTGTGCGCCGCCCATGGCGCGAATCCTGCCTCAGTCGCCAAGTGTGCGTGGTGGAAGCGCGCCGCGCTGGATGGCTTCGGCGATCTGGGTGATCCGGTTGCCGCTGTCGTTCCACCCACCTGCGGCGATCTCGAACCAGGGTGTGAAGCCCTTGCGCGCCTCGACGGTCCAGTGCCGTCCGAATGCGACGCGACCGAGGATCGCGAACGGCAGGACGGCCAGCAGGAGCAGCAGCTCGAGGCCGAAGATGACCGCGAGGACCAGGAAGGGGATGGCCAGGACGAACCAGACGAAGTCGTCGAACATCGAGTCGGGGGCCCAGTCGAGTGCGTCGGAGCCGAACCTGCGGCGCCACGGCACCCATCGCCGAGTCACGCGCCAGGTGTTGCCCTGCGGATCACGAACCTTCATGGGCACCACCCTGCCCAAGCGCGACCGCCTCGACACCTGTGGGGTGCGCCGGGCCGTGCCGATGGGCTCAGATGGCCACCGGGCGCGCCATCCGGTAGTGGTCCGCGAAGAGCTCGTCGCAGGCCTCGACCCAGCTCCGTCCCACGGCCAGCTCACGGCCCCGCTCGCCGAGGAGCCGGCGCTGCCGATCGGCGACGATGCTGGCGATCGCACTACGCAGGCCTCCCGGTGCTGTTGGGTCGTGGAGGAGTCCCGTCTCCAGGTTGCGCACCGCATCGACTGCCCCGCCGGTGCGTGGTGCCACGACGGGTACGCCGCTGGCCGACGCCTCGCGCAGGGCGTGGGCGCAGGTCTGTTGCTCGCCGGGGTGGACCAGCACGTCGAGGGTGGCCATCGCCGTGGCCAGGTCACCCGGCTCGACCTCGCCGAGAAACTTGGCGTCTCCCAGGCGCTCCTCGAGCCAACCGCGCTGTGGGCCGTCGCCGATGACCACGAGCCGCACGCCGGGCACCGAGGCGACCTCGACCAGACGACGTACGCCGTGGCGCTTGTGCAGGCTTCCGACGAATCCGACGACGACGAGCGGTGTGCGCTCCTTGTTCCGGCGCGACCACGAGGCGTGCAGGAAGTCGTCGCGCAGGTTGGGGTTCCAGGCGGCCACGTCCACGCCGGGGCGCCACACGGGAGCCTCGACGCCGAGGGTGTCGAGTCGCTGCTGCATCCAGTCGCAGGTGACCACGACCGTGTCCGCGCGGGCGTGCACCTTGCGCAGCCAGTGCTCCGCGGTCAGCGGTGGGACCGGTGACTGCTGCACCACCAGCGTCTCGGCCCCGAGCCGCTCGGCGTGCTTGAGGGCCTTGCGGCCCAGGATCCCGGGCGAGGCCACGTGGACCAGATCGGGAGCGAAGTCGGCGAGAGCCGCGTGGACCTGGCGTCCGGGCTTGTCGAGGGGACGGATCCGCGCGACGGGCGCGTTGCGGTAGGTCGCCAGGCCCGGCCCGGGAGCAACGATCTGTACCTCGTGGCCCAGCGTGATCAGCCGGTCCACCACCTGCTTGTTGGTGCGGGTGGTGCCGTCGATGGCCGGGTAGAAGGACTCGGTGACGATCGCGATCCGGCGGGGACTGCTGTGGAGTTGATCCATGCCCCAAGGCTGCGGCGGCCGGGTGTCGCCCGGGTGACACGTGCACGAACTGTGGTCGTCGAGTGTCCACCAGATGGGAGATCTCACATCGAGTGGCCCGAGATCGCGGCTTTCCCTATTGTGCGAGCCATGACTTCTGGCCCTGATCCGGACACCGCCCAGGACTCCTTGAGCCTGGCCGGTCCCGAGGACCAGCACTCCGCCGCGGATTGGGAAAAGGCCACCGCGGCCGTGCTGCGCAAGACCCGTCAGCTCAGCGACGACGCACCCGACTCCGCGGTGTGGGAGAAGCTGACCCGGACCACGCTCGACGGCATCGACGTGCTGCCGATCGGCTCGCCCGACACGGCCTCCGGGCTGCCGGCGACCGGTGTCCCGGGCGCCGCGCCGTTCACCCGCGGACGTCTCGCGCAGAAGCCGGAGCTCGGCTGGGACATCCGGCCGTCGCTCTACGGGCTGCCGGTCAAGGAGCTGAACGAGGCCGTGCTGGCCGATCTCGAGAACGGGTCCACCTCGCTGTGGCTCGAGGTCGGGACCACGGTGGCCGCGAGCGACCTGGCGGCCGCCCTGGACGGCGTACTCCTCGATCTCGCGCCGGTCGTGCTGGACGCTCCCGGTGACCCGGTCGCCGCAGCCGAGGCGTTGGCCGCGCTCTTCGCCGAGCGCGGCGTCACTCCCGCCGAGGGGACCAACCTCGGCGCCGACCCGATCGGCGCGCAGGTGCGCGGCGAGGGTGCGATCTCGCTCGAGACGCTCGACGTGGTCGCCCCGATCGCCCGCGATCTCGGGGCACTGGCTGCCGTCGTCGACGGCACCGCGGTGCACGACCTCGGCGCCTCGGACGCCCAGGAGCTCGGCTACAGCCTGGCCGTGGGAGCGGCCTACCTGCGCCGGCTCGTGGCCAGCGGACTCTCCGTCGACGAGGCCCTGGGCCTGCTCGAGTTCCGCTATGCCGCGACCGACGAGCAGTTCCCGACCATCGCCAAGTTCCGCGCCGCTCGCCGCCTCTGGTCGCGGGTCGCCGAGCTCTCCGGTGCCTCGGCCGAGGCGGGTGGCCAGCGCCAGCACGCGGTCACCTCGCGACCGATGATGAGCAAGTACGACCCCTACGTGAACATGCTGCGCACCACGGTCGCCTCGTTCGCCGCGGGCGTCGGGGGAGCCGAGGCAGTCACGGTGCTGCCCTTCGACTCCGCGCTCGGCGTCCCGGACGCCTTCTCGCGACGGATCGCGCGCAACACCAGCTCGCTGCTGATCTCCGAGTCCCACGTCGCCAAGGTCGTCGACCCGGCGGGCGGCTCCTATGCCGTGGAGCGGCTCACCGACGACCTGGCCAAGGCGGCCTGGGCCGAGTTCGATCGCATCGAGGCCGTCGGCGGCATCGTCGTCGCCCTGGAGGACGGCTCGTTGAGGTCCCGCATCGATGCGGTGGTCGCCGAGCGCGACGACCAGATCGCGCACCGCACGCGCCCCCTCACCGGCGTCAGCGAGTTCCCGAACCTGGCCGAGGTGCTGCCCGAGCGTGCGCCGCACCCGAACACGGACGTACGCCGCTACGGCGCCGCCTTCGAGGCCCTGCGTGACCAGCCCGCCTCGGCTCCGGTCTTCCTGGCCACGCTGGGACCGATCGCCTCGCACACCGCACGGGCCACTTTTGCGGCCAACCTGTTCGCCGCAGGTGGCGTCGCGGTCGAGGTCGCCGGTGCGACCAAGGACGCCGACGAGCTCGTCGCGGCCTATGCCGGCCAGTCGGTGGTCTGCCTGGCCGGTGCCGACAAGACCTACGCCGAGTGGGGCGCCGACGCGATCGCGAAGCTGCGCGCGGCCGGCGCGGAGCACGTCGTCCTGGCCGGCAAGCCGGGCGACAAGACGGTCCCGGCCGACCTGGTCGACGACTCGGCCGCTGTCGGTGTCGACGCCCTCACCTTCCTCAACACCTCCCGGGAGAAGCTGGCATGAGCATTCCTGAATCCTTCGCTGGTCTTCCGCTCTCCCCGGACTCGGCTGCGCCCACCGGTGCTCCCGGACTCGCTGGGACGGGTGAGCCGTGGCAGAGCCCCGAGGGCATCGGGGTGCTGCCGGTCTACGGGCCCGAGCACCTCGAGGGCCTCGACGCCCTGGGCACCTGGCCGGGTCTGAGCCCGTTCCTGCGCGGCCCCTACCCGACGATGTACACCACCCAGCCGTGGACGATCCGCCAATATGCCGGTTTCTCCACCGCCGAGGAGTCCAACGCCTTCTATCGCCGCAACCTGGCCGCCGGCCAGAAGGGCCTCTCGGTCGCCTTCGACCTGGCCACCCACCGCGGCTATGACTCCGACCACCCGCGGGTGCGCGGCGACGTCGGGATGGCCGGCGTCGCGATCGACTCGATCTATGACACCCGCACCCTCTTCGACGGCATCCCGCTCGACGAGATGTCGGTCTCGATGACGATGAACGGTGCCGTCCTGCCGGTGCTCGCGCTCTACATCGCTGCCGCCGAGGAGCAGGGGGTGAAGCCGGAACAGCTCGCGGGGACGATCCAGAACGACATCCTCAAGGAGTTCATGGTCCGCAACACCTACATCTATCCGCCGGCGCCGTCGATGCGGATCATCTCCGACATCTTCAGTTTCACCTCGGCGAAGATGCCGCGCTTCAACTCGATCTCGATCTCCGGCTACCACATCCAGGAGGCCGGGGCGACCAACGACCTCGAGCTCGCCTACACGTTGGCCGACGGCGTGGAGTACATCCGGGCCGGCCTCGACACGGGGATGACGATCGACCAGTTCGCCCCGCGCCTGAGCTTCTTCTGGGCGATCGGGATGAACTTCTTCATGGAGGTCGCGAAGATGCGCGCCGCCCGTGCCCTGTGGGCGCGGCTGGTGGGCCAGTTCGAGCCGCAGAACCCCAAGTCGCTCTCGCTGCGCACGCACTCGCAGACCTCCGGCTGGTCGCTGACCGCCCAGGACGTCTACAACAACGTGCAGCGGACCGCGATCGAGGCGATGGCCGCGACCCAGGGCCACACCCAGTCGCTGCACACCAACGCCCTCGACGAGGCGATCGCGCTGCCGACCGACTTCTCGGCCCGGATCGCGCGCAACACCCAGCTGCTGCTGCAGCAGGAGTCGCGCACCACCGAGATCATCGACCCGTGGGCCGGTTCCTACTACGTCGAGAAGCTCACCCACGACCTCGCCGAGCGGGCCTGGGCGCACATCCAGGAGGCCGAGGCCGCCGGCGGCATGGCCGCCGCGATCGAGCAGGGCATCCCCAAGATGCGCATCGAGGAGGCCGCCGCCCGCACCCAGGCCCGGATCGACTCCGGCGCCCAGCGGGTGATCGGCGTGAACACCTACCGGTTGGCCGCCGAGGACAAGCTCGACGTGCTCAAGGTCGACAACGACGACGTCTACCGCCAGCAGATCGCCAAGCTGGAGCGGCTCCGCGCCGAGCGCAACGACGACGACGTACGCCGTAGCCTCGAGGCCCTCACCAACTCCGCCGAGCGCGGCGCCACCAAGGGCTCACTGGACGGCAACCTGCTCGCGCTGGCCGTCGACGCGGCACGCGCCAAGGCCACCGTCGGTGAGATCTCCGAGGCGCTGGAGAAGGTCTACGGCCGCCACCAGGCCGTGATCCGTACGATCAGCGGTGTGTACCGCACCGAAGCCTCCGAGGGGGGCAACGACTCCATCGACGCAGTCCTCGCCGCGACCGAGAAGTTCGAGGAGGAGGAAGGGCGCCGTCCCCGCATCCTGGTCGCCAAGATGGGCCAGGACGGTCACGACCGTGGCCAGAAGGTCGTGGTCACCGCCTTTGCCGACCTGGGC
>DATCYH010000826.1:0-4168 GCA_036570405.1 Nocardioides sp. | reverse complement strand
AACGGCGACCACCGAGCGGAGGTGCCCTTCGGGATCGTCGACGACGTCGGGTCGTAGATCCGCACCTCTCCCCGTGTCGAGCGCCACCCCTGAGTGGTCGCCAACAGATCGGACTTCACCGAGGACAACACCGCCGGGCCGTCCCACTCGAGGATGCCCGCCACCGCTGCGGTGGTCTTGCCTGACCTCGACGGGCCCACCAGCGCGACAGCTCCACGGTCTCCCTGCCGATCTCGGCGTCGTGCTCGTCGAGGACGCCCCGACGACCGCGGCGGTGGATTCTCCGTAGCAACAAGCCGGCGGCCGAACCGGGCGATCACGAACCGTCCCGGCACTGGTCCCGGCACCAGCAGCGGCGCGAGGTCACGACGACGAGCGAAGCGTGGCCGTCCGTCCACGCCCAGCGGCCGGCGCCTCGCGGTGCCCACCTTGGATCGACCGAACCACCTGATCACGCCGGCGACCGCAGCGACGATGGCCGCAGTGCTGAGTGCGGTGCAGCCCCAGTACAGCGACGCCCCCGGGAGAGCGCGCGCGTACGGCTTCGACCACGCAGCGGCCGGCGACCTCAGATTGGACGGGAGGCGCGGGAGGGCCTCCGCCGCCGCCGAGAAGGGGAGGCCTCGGGTCTCACCCGAGACAACGAGTGAGAGCCACGCACCCGACCAGACCGCGACAACGAGAGCGAGCCCGCTGCCTGCAATGACGACGACGAGCAGCTCGAAGCCACCCAGACCTTCGCGTTCCATACCGACGTAGGCTCGTGAACGGCCTCAGACTTCGCGGGCTCCTCCCATCAGGCTCGCTAGCGCTGCGCGTCGCCTCCGGTTCGGACGTCACAGTTCGGGCGTAGAATTCGGGCCATGGATGCGACGTCGAGTCGCGACGACAGCGCAAGCGCGTGGTGCGCCGCGGTCGATCTGGCTAGCCACGTCGCCGCGGGAGGCCACCTACCGAGCGTCGCGAGCCGAGTGCTGCTCGAGCCTGGCGAGGTGCTCCACGCCGACGTCACAGCCCAGGGCTGGCGCTTCGCTGGCGCGGATGTCACATACGCGGAGCCTCGCGCAGTAGCGATTGGCGGCCCCGTCATGTTCGGCCTCGTAGCGGCCACGAACGCAGCGGCACGCCGACGAGCACGCCGTGAGGCTGAGATGCTCGCCGCTCCTCACTGGCGGCCCCTCGGCCGCCTGCGGATCCTCGCTACGGATCGGCGGCTCCTCGTCTGGCACCAGGCCGAATGGGCGTCCGTTTGGTCCCACGCGATCCGTGAGCTGCAGCCCGCCTTGGAGGTAGGACGCCTCGACATGACCTTCGAGGATGACCCGCCCTACAGCCTGGCCGGACCGTGGGTTCCGTACCTCACCGTGGTGCTCACAACCCGCCTGGCGACCCTTCGCGGCATCCGGCCCGTCGGGCCCACCCTTCGATCAAGCTGACCTGTCCAGCCAGCGCCGCACTTCCCACGTAGGAGGGCCGTCGCTCGCCATCTTGAAGTCCCATGAAGCCGTGAGCGCCGGAGGAGTTCGGGCAAGATCTGGTGGTGATGCACGACACAGCCGCCCCCAGGCTCACCCGACACCCATGGGTCTCGTTTCCAGGGACGCTTGAGGACGTGATCGATCGGGCTCGACGCCTGGGGTGGGAAGCAGTCTCGATGCGAGACGGTGACCCACCCGTATCTGAACTCCGGCCAGTGCCCGCAGATCGGGCCAGACCAAACTCGTTGAGCTCGCGGACGGGATTGGGGGCACAACCTCTTCACACCGATGGCGCTCACCTCGAACGGCCCCCGGATGTCATCGCACTCGCTTCGCCGGGTGCCCACCCCACGTCCACGAGGCTCCTCGCGCTGCACCCATCGGTTTCACCATTAGAGGATCTTCGACACGGAGTCTTTTCCGTTAGTGGAGGCCGAGCGCGCTTCCATACCATGGCTCTGGCACGAGATTGCCTTCGGTTCGACCCGTACTGCATGACTCCATGTGATGAGCGCGCTCGGCGTGCCGTCGCCCATTTTCGGACATCATTCGAAATGAGCACCCCGCACCACTGGTCCAATAACTCACCTGAGGTGCTGCTGATCGACAATCGACTTGCTCTCCATGCGCGAGAGGCCGTACGCCCGCACGACCCACCAAGACTTCTGCGAAGGATCGCGTTCCGGATCACGGAGCCCACATGACCGCGCCCTGGGACTCAGACGCCCTATGGATCAAGGCGAAGCTCTTCATCAACTACGCCCTCGATCAGGATGTGCCCCGCACATTCGACGAGCGAGCGCTATGGGCAACGCTCTCGCTGGAGCTCTTGGCCAAGACTGCGCTCTCACGAGCGTCACCGCTGCTGATCGCAGTACCGAACGAGGATGGAAAGAATCTTCTCGCAGCTGCCGGCCTCACCCAGGATGAGGTCACCTTCAAGTCGATCCCAGCTGCGACGCTCTTCAAGCGATGTGCGCGAGCCTTCAAGCCGTTCAATGGTGATGAGGCCATACGTCTCGCTGATCGCAGGAACAGTTACCTCCATTCGGCCACCGCCAGCATCTCGTTGGTGCCCTCAGAAGCATGGTGGCCTCGATACTGGGACTTGGCTCACGTACTCGTGAACGCATGCGACCGCGACCTCGAGTCCTTTGTAGGACGATCACACCTTCCGGCTGTGGAGGCCGCTCTTGCGCTGAACAGCCAGAACATCCAGGACCGAGTGGACATGCTCCTCGAACGAGCGAAGCAGCGCGTCGCTCGATTCCGAGCAGGCGAGATGCGGGGGCCGGAGCTTCGGGATTGGGTGCGGCCCACCGACCTCTCCGCCACTCTCGGGTATTCGACAGCGGTCACATGCCCTGCGTGCGGCGCGGAAGACGGGCTTCTCGAGGGCGGCGACGTCGTTGAAACCCATACGGAAGCAGAGCGGATCTCCGAGACGGACTTCGATGTGTGGCTTCGACTTGAGGTGGCGGCCGACCACTTCAGCTGCCCAACCTGTCGGTGCGTTCTCGAGTCCTTCGAGCTTCTCGACGCTGCAGGGCTACCGGACACGTTCGGCGCCGAGGGAGACCCTTCAGACTTCTGGGAACCTGACTATGGAAACGACTGATCATCCTCCGTCGCGTCGGCGACCTCCCAGCTAGCCGACCGGACGTTGGCTGCACTGGCACCCTCGGCTCGGCGGCGGCTCACCGTCCGATCGCCTCATGACTAACTCTGATTGCCAGGCCATCGTTGACGGCACGCTCCAACTGGCGCGCCCAGTCGTCGGAGCGGCGCATCGCGTCGTTGACGTCGCCGTCGCCGAGGTCAAGTACGACGGGCGAGCGCTGTTTCACCTCGAGGAGTGTGGCAAGCCGAGTCGCGCCTGCGCGTCCGGCTTCGTCGGCGTCGAAGGCGATGACGAGCGGATGCGGGAGCTTGGCGAGGGACGCCGCCACCGCTTGGTCACCGTAGGTGGCGCTGAGCACGGCGACTGCCCGGTAGCCAGCCACCGCCGCCGAAAGCGCGTCGATGGCACCTTCGGTGACCACCACCTCCGAATGCCGGACTTCGACCGGGCGGGCTCGAGCGAGCCGTGGGTTGGTGGCGAGGCCGGAGGTGGGGTTGAGGTATCGCGGCCGATCGGACTGAGGGCGAGGTACCCGGATCTGCGCGTAGACGGCGCGACCGTCGTCGAGGACGGGGAGGACGACGCCCTCCGCGCGGGGCATGCCGTCCGGGCGCCGTTGGATCCGAGGGCCGAGGTCGGCGCCGACGCAGTTCCGGATGAGCACGTCGCGTGGCAGACCGCGGGTGCTAGTGAGCCAGCGGCGGAGGGCGCTGCCCTCCGGCTTCCAGAGCCGTGTGGCGCACTCGTCGACGTAGCGATCCATTCCTTCGGGATCGCTACATCCAGCAGGTGGAAGCGAACGAAGCTGGGTTGCGCGTCGTGTGGGCCTCCAATCCTCCGGCTGCTCGCGGTGACCGGCTCGTTCCGCGAGGTAGGTCATGGCGTCCCCTGCGGCACCGCCGGTGGAGGCGATCACGAGGTCGATAGTCGTTCCGCCTTCACCGCAGCCGTGGCAGCGCCAGCGTTCCTCGCCTCGTCGACTGGTGAAGATGGTGACGGGAGGGGTGCGTCCGGTCTGCGCGTGCTGAGCGTTCGGGCAGTGCCACGTTGATGACCGGCCAGCGCCAGA
>DATCYH010000825.1:0-1940 GCA_036570405.1 Nocardioides sp. | reverse complement strand
TTTCAGGTGGTGTACGTCGGCCTGTAGGCCCGGCAAGTGCCGGGATCAGGCGTCGGTGGACTCGGCTGCCTGGTCGGCGGCCGGTGCCTCGGCGTCCTCGGAAGCAGGAGCTTCCTCGGCTGCCGGAGCGTCCTGCGCGGCGGCCGGCTCAGGAGCGGACTCCTGGGTGGCACCACCTGCGAGGATCGAGGGGTCCTGCTGTGCCTTGGCCTCGAGGGCGCCGGCGAGCCGGGCAGCCTGCGAGAGCGGGGCGTTGAGCAGGTAGACGGCCTGGGAGAGCGAGGCCAGCATTGCGCCGGCCAGCTTGCCCAGAAGCACCTCGCGCGACTCGAGATCGGCCAGCTTGGCGATCTCCGAAGCGCTGAGGAAGTCGCCGTCGAGGACGCCACCCTTGATGATCAGGGCGGGGTTCGCCTTGGCAAAGTCACGCAGGCCCTTGGCAGCTTCGACCACGTCTCCGTTGATGAAGGCGATGGCGGTCGGACCTGCGAGCAGGTCGTCGAAGCCTTCGATACCAACCTCGTTGGCAGCGATCTTGGCAAGCGTGTTCTTGACCACGGCATAGTTGGCGTTCTCGCCGAGGGAGCGCCGCAGTTCCTGCAGTGCACTCACGGTGAGACCGCGATAATCGGTCAGCACAGCACCGGCGGCGTTGTTGAACGAGTCAACGACCTCCGCGACGGCTGCTGCCTTGTCTGGCCGCGCCATGTGGTCTCCTTCCGAACTACGTCAGCGAGACCACCCGCAAGTTGCCGCGAAATGACGAACGCCCTGGCACAGGAGCCAGGGCGTGGACCTCGCGGCCGATGCTCTGTCACCTGCGCTGGCCGTCCGCTGTCGCGGAACCTTCGGTCACGCTGCCCAACTTCTGCTGGGCGCCGTGATCACCGGCGGTCTCTGGTTACGAATGGGGAGTCTAGGCCCAGTCCCGGGTGGGCACCAAATCCGCCGCGGTACGACGTACTGCCGCGGCTGTGTGCGGCCCCGAGGCGTCCCTCAGCTGTCAGCGCCCGAACCCTTGAGGGCCTTCGCGAGCTGGGCCGGCGGCTCGGTGGTGATCTCCTCGGACCGTGGCACCTCGATCGTCACCGGCTCACCGTAGAGCCCGTAGTAGAGCCGGGTCGTCAAGCGCTGGCCCTGGGAGGAGACCACCGTCTCGACGCGGACCGGCCGGTCCTGCGCGTCCACCCACATGTCCATCTGCATCGGGGTCGCGGCGCTGGGTGTCTCTCCCGTCGCACCTTCATCCGTCCCCGGGGCCTTCTCGCCGAGGGCCTCGATCTGCATCCGGTAGTGCACCGTCCTGACCTTGCTGGCCGACTCCCCCTCGATGTCGTCACCGGGCTTGGCCTGCAGTGCCTCGATCTCCTCCACGCCGATGATCTCGAACTTCTTCGGACTCGTCATCGAGGAGAGGAATTCGGTGGGATCCGCATAGGGGGTGAGCGACTGGATCAGGCGGCTGGCGGTGTCGTCGGTGCTGACCTTCCACCACGGCTTCTCCTTGCCGGTGAAGCCCTTGATGTAGAACTGCTCGCCCACATAGAGAGCCTCGATGGTTCCGAGACCGGAATCGAAGCTGGTCCGGATCGCCGGCTGATCCCCCTCGAGGCTGATCTCCTGGACCGACGGGGCCATCGACTGCCCCTCCTGCTCTGAGGCCGAGATGACGAACCAGGTGCCAGCCGCACGCTGGGCCGCGGTGACCGTCTCGAATAGCTTGTCTGAGGCGATCGAGGTCATCGAGTCCTCGAGCTCGCGGGCGGGCACCACGGATGAGTCCTGACCGGTGTCCTGCGTGCTCTCCTGCCGGTTGTGGCCCGCCACCACGAGCAGCAACAGCACCCCGATCACGAGCAACGCGGCCAGGCCGGCCTGGAGGGCGGAGGAGCGTGGGAGCGATCGAGACATGGCAGTCAGTCAAGCATGCCGAAATGGGA
>DATCYH010000824.1:0-8238 GCA_036570405.1 Nocardioides sp. | reverse complement strand
TCATGCCAGCCTGGCAGAACCGGCAGCCGCGGGTGCAGCCCCGGAAGATCTCCACGGAGAAGCGCTCGTGGACGGTCTCGGCCAACGGCACCAGCGGCTTGGCCGGGTAGGGCCAGGCATCCAGGTCCATCAGGGTGTGCTTGCGGATCCTGGCCGGCACGCCGGGGCGGTTGGGCGTGACCGAGGCGATCTCGCCGCTCGAATCGTCGTACGCCACGTCGTAGAACTTGGGCACGTAGACCCCGCCGGACGCGGCAAGGCGGAAGAGCAGCTCGTCGCGACCACCCGGGGAGCCCTGCTCCTTGAACTCCTTGATCACCTCGGAGATCTTCAGCACGATCTCCTCACCGTCGCCAAGTGCCACGGCGTCGACGAAGTCCGCGATCGGCTCAGGGTTGAAGGACGCGTGTCCTCCGGAGAGCACGATCGGGTCGTCGTCGGTGCGGTCGACGGCGTGCAGCGGGATCTGCGCCAAGGAGAGGGCGTTGAGCATGTTGGTGTAGCCGAGCTCGGTGGAGAAGCTCAGGCCGAAGACGTCGAAGGCGCGCACCGGACGGTGGCTGTCGACGGTGAACTGCGGAATGGGACCCTGCGCGTCGCCGTCGCGCATGACCTTCTCCATGTCCGGCCAGACCGAGTAGGTCCGCTCGGCCAGGATCCACTCGCGCTCGTTGAGCACCTCGTAGAGGATCGCGACACCCTGGTTGGGCAGGCCGACCTCATAGGCGTCGGGATACATCAACGCCCAGCGCACGGTCTCGCCGTCCGGCGCGCAGTCCCACTCCTTGACGGTCGAGTTGAGCTCGCCCCCGACGTACTGGATCGGCTTCTGCACCGACGGCAGACGGGGCTCGAGGCGGGCGAAGACGGACTCCGGTGACACGACAAGGACCTCAAGATGTTCGGGGATGTGGGGCGGCAGTCAAGGATACGGGCTCAGTGGCGGATAGACACCTTGTCGCGCGAGCACCCCCGCCACCTGCACCTCGCCCGGGGTCCGGTCACCCGACAGGCGTGGAGCCGCAGGCCAGCGAGGGAGGTCAGCGAGGTACGAGCACCCGGGAGGGGACGAAGCGGGTCGGGAGCGACGAGGTGGAGCGCAGGTGGATGTTCTGCACCAGGCCGAGGGCGAGCATGCCGGCGAACATCGAGGAGCCGCCGTACGACACGAACGGGAGCGGAACCCCGGTGACCGGCATGATGCCCAGGCACATGCCGATGTTCTGGAAGGACTGGAACCCGATCCAGCAAGCGATGCCCGCGGCCGTGACCCGGCCGAACATGTCCTCGGCGTGCATGGCGATCGACAGGCAGCGCCACACGATGATCGCCAGGAGCGCGATCATCGCGCCGGCACCGATCAGCCCGAGCTCCTCACCAGCCACCGTGAAGATGAAGTCTGTGTGCTGCTCGGGCACGAAGCCCGACTTGGTCTGGGACCCGTCGAAGAGGCCCTGGCCGAAGATGCCGCCGTTGCCGATCGCGATCCGGGCCTGCTCCACGTTGTAGCCCGCCCCGCGTGGATCGAGGTCGGGGTTGGTGAACGCCATGAACCGGTCGAGCTGGTAGGGCTTGAGGAAGCCCAGCACGACAGCGAGCACTGCGGCCCCGACGCCGGCGCCGGTCAGGCCGACCAGCCATCGTCGCTGCGTCCCCGCCACGGCGAGCACGCCGAACACGGTGGCCGAAAGCACGAGCATGGTGCCGAGGTCCGGCTGGAGGAGGATCAGGACCGCGGGGACCCCGGCGATGGCGAGCATCCCGAGCACGTCACCGAGACCGACCCGGCGACGCCACGACCCCTCGAAGCGCTCGGCGACGAGCAGGCCCATGCCGAGCACCACTGCGAGCTTGGCGAACTCCGAGGGTTGTATCGACATCCCACCGAGCATCAGCCACGACCGGGACCCGTTGACGGTTGTCCCCATCACCAGCACGAGCACCAGGCCGATGATCGAGGCGAGATAGGCGAGCGGGGCAACGATGCGCAGCCAGCGGTGGTCGGTGGCCAGCACCATCACCAGCAGGACCAGACCGATCGCGACGTTGACGAGCTGCTTCTTGAGGTATGCCGTGGGGTCGTCGCCGGTGAGCGCGGGACGAGCCGACGTCGCTGACCAGACCAGGAGCGTGCCGAGGACGACGAGCGCCATCGCTGCTCCCATCAGGATCCAGTCGAGACCGGGGGCACGGCGTCCCATCACTTCTCCCTCGAGGGCGGAAGGATCGAGCCGTCCTCCGCGAAGATCGGCAGGTCGTCGCCCTGGACGACACCGGGGATCGCAGCCCGCTTGGGGTCGACGGTCTCCTCCTTGACGCCGTAGAGCGTCTCCCAGATCTTGCGCACTGCGGGCCCGGAGGTGCCCGACCCCGTCCCGCCCTGGGAAACCATCATCACGACGACGTAGTCCTCGGAGTAGGACGCGACCCACGACGTCGACTGCTTGCCATAGACCTCGGCGGAGCCGGTCTTGGAACGGATCGGGACCTCGTCGAGCGGGAAGCCGCCCATCCGCCACGACATCGTGCCCTGCCGGGTGACGCCCTTGAGCGCTTCATCGATGTAGCCGAGCACACCCTTGGGGACGTCGACCTCGCCCTGGACCGTGGGCTCGAACTCCTTCACCAGCTCGCCCTCCGGGTCCACGATCGCCTTCGCGACACGGGGCTCGTAGAGCGTGCCGCCGTTGGAGAAGGCGGCATAGGCGCGAGCGAGCTGGAGCGGCGTCACGATCGTGTCGCCCTGCCCGATGGAGAAATTGACCGCGTCACCTGCGCGATAGGCGAAGCCCTCGATGCAGAACTCGCGCGAGAACTTCTTCAGGAACGCCGACGCGTCCTTGGGCGGGTTCTTGGCCAGGTCGCAGTAGTAGTCCTTCTGCGACTCGTAGTACTGCTTCTTCCACTTGCGGTCCGCGATCCGGCCCGGCGCCTCCCCCGGGATGTCGATGCCGGTCTCGGCCCCGAAGCCGAACTCCTTGGCCTCGGCGACCAGCGGGTCCTTGGCGTTCACGTCGGCGACGTCTCGCCCGTACCGGCTCCAGAAGTCATAGCCGATCCGATAGAAGAAGGTGTTGCAGGAGACCTCCAGCGCCTTGTCGAACCCGATCGAGCCATAGGCGCCCGACTCGTAGTTCTTGAAGGCACGGTTGCCGACCTGGAATGACGAGGAGCAGTTGAGCCGGGTGTCCTTGTCGTAGCCGTTGGTCATCGCGCCGGCGGTCATCATCGGCTTCCAGGTGGACCCGGGAGCGAACTGGCCCTGGGTGGCGCGTGAGAGCAGGGGCGTCCCGGCCTTCTCGGAGTAGAGCCGGGTCAGCTCCTTCTGCGAGATCCCGTTCACCCATACGCCGGGGTCGTAGGTCGGCTCACTGGCCATCGCCACGATGCGTCCCGTCTTCGCCTCCATCACGACGACCGCGCCGGAGTCGGCGACGTACTTCTTCCCGGTCACCGTGTCCGTGGTCGCGCGCGCGGTCTTGATCGTCTCCTTGAGCTGCCTCTCGACCACCGACTGGACCCGCGCGTCGAGGGAGGTGACCACCGTCGAGCCCGGAGTGCCTGCGTCGAGGCTGTGCTCGTCCATCACCATGCCCATCGAGTTCACCTCGACGCGCTGGTAGCCGGGCATGCCGCGCAGGTAGGCGTCGTACTCCTTCTCGACTCCTGCGCGGCCGACCCTGGAGGCACCGTTGACCGAGGAGTCGAGCCGGGTCTGGGCCTCGTCGAGCTCGCCCTCGGTGATCGGGCTGAGGTAGCCGAGCAGGTGCGCTGCGTTGACGTCATAGGGGCGCGGGTAGGCGCGCACCGACTCGCGCTGCGCGAGCACGCCCGGGTAGTCCTCGGCCTGCTCCCTGATCTTGAGCGAGACCTTGGGGTCGACATCGTTCGCGACCGGGACCGGCTGGTAGGGGGAACCGTTCCAGCAGGTGCCGGAGACGGACTCGGGTGCGCCACAGTTGAGCAGGCGGGCACGGACCGACTCGGGCGTGACCTCGACGACGGTGGCGACGCGTCGGATCAGCGTCTCGCGCTCCTCGTCGGGCAGCTTGCCGATGGTGGTGCGGTCGATCGAGACCACCCATGAGCTGCGGTTGTTGACCAGGGGACGACCCTGCGCATCCACGATCAGACCACGGTCGGGTTGCAGGACGATCTCCCGCACCGACTGCGAGGCCGCCTTGGCCTGGTAGACCTCGCCGCCGGCCACCTGGAGGTACCACAACCGGGCGAACAGGGTGACGAAGAGGCTGAACACCAGCGCCTGCACGACGATCAGGCGCAGGCGGCTGCTGGTCCGGGTGTCCATCAGAACGCAACCTGCGCCGGCTGGACGCGGCGGAAGAGGGCCATCACCGGCGGGAGCACGAACGGGGTGAGCAGGACGTCCCACACGACGGCGATCAGGATCACCTGGATCATCTCGGGCACCGCGAGCACCGGGTCGTCGAGGATCGGGCCGGTGAGCGCGAAGATCGACGTACCGATGAAGGACGCGGCCGC
The DNA here is from genome assembly GCA_036570405.1 of Nocardioides sp. Classification (GTDB taxonomy): domain Bacteria; phylum Actinomycetota; class Actinomycetes; order Propionibacteriales; family Nocardioidaceae; genus Nocardioides. Next base: position 3,735 of record DATCYH010000824.1, on the reverse strand, counting down.
GACGGTGAGCACCACGGCGCTCGCGCTCGGCCTGGTGTCCTGGCGGACCTTGCCGGCGATGAATCCGACCAGGAGCAGGGCCAGGGCCCAGCGGCCTGCGACGTGATCGGCCGGTGGAGCGAGGTCGATCATGGCGCCCGCCACGAAGCCCAGGGTGGCGGCGAACTCCGGCCCACGAACGAGTGCGGAGGCCACCACGACGAGCAGCGCGAGGTTGGGCACCACGCCCTGCCATGCGAAGGCCGGGAAGAGGCTGACCTGGAGGATCAGGGCGAGGGCCAGGACCAGCAGTGCCATCGCGCCACGGACGAGGCTCATCGGTCCTCCCCTGCCTCGATCACGCTGCGGTCGGACTTGGCGCCCTTGGGGACAACCACCCCGACCAGGTCCAGGGCGGTGAAGTCGACGAAGGGCTCGATCACGGCACGGCGCGCGGTCTCGCGCGGGCTGTTGTAGACCGAGACGACCTTGCCGATCGGGATGCCGACGACGTAGGGCGTGCCGTTCTCGCTGCCCCAGGTGGAGACCACGTCACCGGTGCTGGCCACGATCGTGTCGTCCATCAGCTCGAGGTCGAGCCGCGGCTCGCCGTCCAGGACGCCGCGGCCGGAGAGGAAGCCCATCTCCATGCTCGAGGCCAGGCGGGCACCGACGACCGAGTCAGGATCGAGCACCAGCACGACGGTGGAGGTGGTGCTGGTCACGCGCACCACGCGGCCGACCAGTCCGTCGTTGTTGATCACGGTCATGTCGGCGTGCAGCCCGGCGTCACTTCCGGCGTCGATGGTCACCGTGTCGGAGAAGGACTGGCGAGAACCCACCGCGATCACCCTGGCCGGGACCAGGTCGTATCCGGTGTCCGAGGCGGCCTTCGCCAGGCCGTCGTACTCGGCGAGACGGTTGCGGTCCAGGTCGGCGGAGTTGACCGTACGACGCAACGCGGCGTTCTCGGACTCCAGCCGGGTCACCTTGTCGCGCAGGTTGTTACGGGTGGTGAAGTAGTCCGGAACCGCAGCGAACGGGCGGACCACTCCGGCGGTGAACGTCTCCACCGGGCCGAATGCCTCGCCCGTGGCCCGGCGCAGCGGCTCGAGCGGCGAGTCGGATCCGCCCTGGGCGTCAAGGGTGATCATCGTGGCGGCGGCCAGCAACAGGACCACCAGGACCGACCCGGAGGAGCGGCGGCCCTTGTCCCGGGCCCCTGCCCCCTTCCAGCGTTTCTCCATCACGTTCGACTCCTCAGAAGCGTCGCGGGTCGGAGACGAGGACCTGCTGGAGCGCGTCGAACTCCTCGACGCACTTGCCAGCACCGAGCGCGACCGAGCTGAGCGGCTCGTCGGCCACGTGGACCGGCATCCCGGTCTCGTGCCGGATTCGCTCATCCAGGCCACGCAGCAGTGCGCCGCCACCGGTCAGGACGATGCCGCGGTCCATGATGTCGCCGGCCAGCTCGGGCGGAGTCTGGTCCAAGGTGGTTCGGACGGAGTCGACGATGTTGTGCAGGGGCTCCTCGAGCGCCTGGCGGACCTCGGCGCTGGAGACCACGACGGTGCGTGGGAGTCCGGAGACCATGTCGCGGCCACGGACCTCGGCCTCGGGCTCCTTGGGGAGGGGGAAGGCGGAACCGAGGGTCATCTTGATCTCCTCCGCCGTGCGCTCCCCCAGCATCAGGGAGTATTCCTTCTTCATCCACGCGATGATCGCCTGGTCCAGGTCGTCACCAGCGGTGCGCGTGCTCAGGCTGGTCACGATGCCGCCCAGCGAGATCACGGCGACCTCGGTGGTGCCCCCACCCACGTCGACGACCATGTTCCCGGTCGCCTCGTGCACGGGAAGGCCGGCACCGATGGCGGCAGCCATCGGCTCCTCGATGATGTAGACCCGGCGGGCTCCGGCTTGGTAGCCGGCTTCCTTCACCGCGCGCTGCTCGACTGCGGTGATGCCGCTCGGGACACAGATCACCAGGCGTGGCTTGGCGAAGTAGCGCCGGCGGTGCACCTGCTGGATGAAGAAGCGCAACATCTGTTCGGTCGCGTCGAAGTCGGCGATGACCCCGTCCTTCAGCGGACGGATCGCGGTGATGTTGTCGGGTGTACGCCCGATCATCCGCTTGGCCTCGTGCCCCACCGCGAGGATCTCGTTGGTGGTGGAGTTGAGGGCGACCACGGAGGGCTCATCGAGGAGCACGCCCCTGCCGCGGACGTAGACCAGCGTGTTGGCGGTGCCGAGGTCAACGGCCATGTCGCGACCGATCAGGCTGTTCGCCATCACCAGAACCCTTGCTCGTGCGGTGTTTTCGGGGAAGTGAGCACCCCGGAGGCGCGCCCGCAACGAGCCTATGAGCGTGTCCTGCCCGAATCGGGCAGGACACGCGGATCGTCAATCAGTCCTCGAGGCCGGCCAGCACCGCGTCGGCGAAGCCCGGGGTGTCGTGGACGAGCTGCCGGGCGAAGTTGGCACCGCCCTGCGGGGCGAGATGGATGGCGTCACGGCTGTCACCATCACCCCACCAGTCACCGAACGACTTGACCTGGAAGAGCTTGACCCCGGCGTTGTCCGCCATGGTCTTCGCCGAGCGCTGGCGCCGCAGGTCGTAGTCGCGGCCTGCCTCGTCGAGGTTCGCCTGGTGAGGGGGCGAGTAGGGAAGCTCGAAGGCGATGACCGTCGCGCCGGCCTCCTCGAGGATCTCCTTGGTCTCCTCGAACTGCTCGACTGCCTCGTCGTGCACCGTCGGGAAGCCCGGGAAGCCCCGCTTCATCCGCTTGTCGCTCGCCGCGCGGGCCTGCTTCTCGGAGATGCCGGGATGGATCATCATCCCGTCGGAGCGCAGCCAGCTGTCCTTGTCGATGGCGAGGCTGGTCTGGACACCCTCACCGTCCAGCCCACGCTGGACCTGGCTGTCGCCGGCGCGGAATCGGTGCCTGAGGTCCTCGACGTCCTTCTCGCAGTTGGCCTGGTCCTTCTTGGTCCAGAACTCGGTGAACTCGCGGTCGCATCCTTCTGCGAGAGAGGAGAAGGGGAACTTGGAGGCCTCGTTCTTGTAGAACTGATCGCTCTCAGCCGCCCGGGTGGAGATGGCGAGCAGCGCCACGTCGGGCACTCGATCCGCCTTGACCAGGTAGCGGGCGAGCATCCTGTTGATTCCCCAGCGGGCACGGCTGCTGGCGCCGTTGAAGGCCACCACCTCCGAGCCCGCCTCCTTGGCGAGCTCCTTGCCGAGCACCTCGGGGTCGACGCCCTGCTGGGTCATCGAGTCGCCGAACAGCATCACGTCCGGGGCCGAGTCGAGGTTGGTGACGGCGTTGACCATCGTCTCGAAGGCGCCACCGTGTGCGGGCGCGATCGGCACCGCTGACTCGTTGAGGAGCTTCTGCAGCTGCTGCTCGGTGACGTCCGGGCTCAGCGGCTGGTTGAACTTGACCGTCGGCGTGCCAGCCGGGGGCGCGCTCTTCGCGACCTGCTGTGTCTTGGCCGATGGCGATGGTGACCCTGACGACGATGCAGTGGGCTCCTTGGACGCCGAGTCACCGTCGTCCTGGGAACAGGCAGCGAGGGTGGTGACGAGGGCTGCGGCGGACAGAACTGCCGTCAGACGGCTGGGTCGAAGCATGCCCGGCATGCTAACAACGCGGCCTGGGTTCACAGATTCGGGAACCAGATGCCGATCTCGCGCGCGGCGGACTCGGGCGAGTCGGAGCCGTGGACGATGTTCTGCTGCACCTTCAGGCCCCAGTC
>DATCYH010000823.1:0-11111 GCA_036570405.1 Nocardioides sp. | reverse complement strand
CGGGTCGAGGGGTGGAGGCCCAGGCCTCACGGGTCAGGAAGGCGAACTGCGCGGTCTTGTCCGGCAGTTGCGCGAGGTGTGCCGGAACGGCGCCGACCCGGTCGAGCACTGCGATCGACTTGGCGTTGCGCACGTCCGGCTCGAGGACCATCCGCTGGTGGCTCGGATCGGTGAACACCCAGCGCGGGAGGAACTCGAGGAGCGTCGCAGTGAGCCCCGCGGGACGCGGGCCGGGGGCGAGCAGGAGGTGTACGCCAACGTCGCCGGGTCGGCGGTCATAGAACTGACCGATCTCGTCGACGAACGGGTCGTAGGTCTGGAACAGCGCCCAGGGCGTCCCCTGCCATGAGGCCAGGTAGGCCGCGAGGTGCTCCTGCTCGTCGATGTAGGAGTAGATCTCGGCGACCTCCCCGGCCGACTTCCCACGCATCCCCCAGAACTCGGCGCGCTCCTGGCTGACCCAGGAGTGGATCAGCGCGACATCACGCACCGGGTCGACCGGTGTCAGCGTGATCTCGTCATCGACGGTGGTCATCGACGGGGTGACGGGGATGCTCACTCAGGACTCCTGCGAGGGATCACGGGAAGAAGGGAACCGGTGTGCCAGGCCTCGAACTGGTCGGTGCGATGCGGACTGTCGGGATCCTCGTGGGCGCCGAGCGGCACCGCCCAACGGCTCTGCGCACGGTCGGCCAGGTCCCACACATAACGGGCCACCGGCCCGCGCACGCAGAGATCACTCCCGGGCACCCAGCTCATCGCGGCGACACTGTCCATGTCGCCGGGCAGTGGCTCACCGCTCACGGCGAGGGGCTCGTCGGGCAGGCCGAACTGGGCCGCGCCGGTCAACGGCGTGAACCGGTGCCGCTCACCCCACGAGGTGTGCCCGCCCGCGGTCTCGACCGCAGCGGCAACGGCCTCGAGCGACTCGCGCAGCAACGCGCCCACGTCGATGCCGATCGACGTAGCGTGCTCGAGCAGCTTGGGCAGCGACTGACCGACCCGCGTGGCCAGGGCCAACCAGGGGCGGTACAGGGCGCCGTACGCCGTCCCGTCCGCAAGGTCGTCCGCGAGTGCGGCCAGGACCGGCTGAGCACAGAGCCGGTCGGTGAACTCGGAGCGCAGCGCCGTGAACGCGGCCGCGCCGAGCCCGTCGACACTCATCTCGCCATCCCAGCCGGCCAACACCTGCTGGAGCTCGGTCGCCCCCTCGCCCAGCCCGGCGATCTCCGCGACCGCAGCGAGCAGCGCCTCACCGCCCAGCTGACGAGCATCGAGCAGCGGGGTGATCGCGTCGGTGGCCGTGAGCGGGCCTGCCGCGTCCAGCAGCTCGCGGATCCGGTCCGCGCGCCACGACGCGGCGAAGTGGCTGGCCACCACCGAGAACTCCTCGGTGGCCCGGTCGTTCGCGCTCACGACGCGGCCGGTCTCGCCGGGACGGACCACCGGCAGCGTTGCCCAGCCGGTCCACTGGTGCTCGCTCGAGGAGGCGGGTACGACGCCGAACAGGTTGTCGATGTGGCGCTCGGGCACCCGACCGGCGACGCGGTGCACGACCGTTCCCTCGGTGTCGGCGATGACCCAGTTGTTGACCGGCTCCACCCAGTGACCGATCGCGGCCTCCACGTCGGCCACCTTCTTCGCGCGCAACAGCGGCAGCAGGGCCGCGAAGCCCAGGTCTCCCAGGTCGTGGGATGCGGTACGCAGGCTCAGGGCCGTTGCTCCACAGGGAAGTGGCTCCGAGTCCACGCCACCGAAGACGACCGGTCCGCGGGCGGTGACGATCACCTCGACCTCGCTCGGCCGGTCGGAGTCGTCGTTCTCGTCCTCGGGCCAGTGGTCGTCGGGCCAGTCCTCGTCGTCGTCATCGCCGAACCCCAGCTCCCCGCGGACCCGGATCTCCTCCACGAACGACTCGGCGGCCTCCCAGCCATCCGGACCGAGCGCCTCGACGCCTCCGTTGGGGGTACGCCGTAGCTCCTCGGCGTACAGGTCCTGGTAGTCACCCATCGCGTTGGTCAGTCCCCACGCCACCGAGCCGGTGTGCGCAAAGTGCTGCACGCCGGGGACGCCGGGGAAGCAGAAGCCCACCACGTCGAACTCGGGGCAGGACAGGTGCGTCTGCAGATAGACGTTGGGCGCCTCGAAGATCCGGTGCGGATCGCCGGCGATGATCGGGGCACCGGATGCGGTCCGCGCCCCGGTCACCGCATAGGCGTTGCTGCCCGAGACCGTCGGCGGCGCGACCGAGATCGCGCGCAGCCCGTCGGCGCCGAGCCGGTCGGCGATCGCTTGGCGCCACAGCTTCGACGGAAAGGACCCGAAGTGGATCTGCTGCACCAGGAAGACCCCGCACGGAGACCACGGCATCCAGCGCCGCTCGCGCAGGGTGGCGTTGATGCCGTCGGTGAAGGCGACCAGGAACTCCTGCGTCTCGGCGTCGAGCACGTCGTAGGCCCGCTGCGCGATCGCGTCGATCCGTGCCCGACGAGCGAACCGGTCCCACTCCAGGCCGGCAGGCCCCACCCGCTCGGCCGTGCGTCCCTCGCTGCGCAGCCGCTCGAGCTCGAGCTGGGCAGGGCGAGAGGTGGCCTGCTCCGCCCCCTGGGCGAACGCCAGCGCGCCCAAGGAGTCGGCGCTGATGTGCGGGATGCCGTGCTGGTCGTGGAAGACATGTGAACTCACCGGATCAGCCAACCACGTTTGCGGCCGACCAACTCGCGGCCGCCGGATTCTCCAACGTCCCGGCAAAGATCAGCGAGGACGACTGGTCGGCGAGGTCGACCATCTGCAGCGTGTTGCGCAGCTGCAGCCGGTTCAGGCAGCTGTGCCGGAACTCGGGGCGCAGCAGGCCCTGGCGCGCGGCCGCCTCGGCCAGCTCCGGGTGGTCGGCCAGGTGGTCCTCGATGCACTCGCGGACCAGTGCCCAGAACGACGCCTGTGAGAGTACGTCGTCCACGTCCAGGATGGCGGACAGGTGCCGGAGGAAGCCGTCGAAGACGTCGGTGTGGATGGACAACGACTGCTCCTCGAGCGGGACCTCGGCCCGGATCCGCTCCACCGCAGCCGGCAGCGGGCCATTGCCGAGTACGGCGACCTCCTCGCCGATGTCCTTCATCAGCATCCGCACCGGTACGTCGTCGCGGAGCACCATCACCAGGTTCTCCCCGTGCGGCATGAAGACCAGGTCGTGTGCCAACAGGCAGTGCACCAGCGGTCGCAGATAGGCACGCAGATAGCTGCGCACCCACTCGGTCGGCGTCACCGGTGAGGCGATCACCATCGCCGCGACCAGCGAGTTCCCCTTGGGGTCGCGGTGCAGCAGCGAGGCCATCGTGGCCAGCCGCTCCCCGTCGGCGAGCCGGCCGCCGGAGAACGGGCTCTCGCGCCACAATGCCGCCAACATCTTCTGGTAGGGCGAGGTGAACCCCAACGCATGGAAGGCATCGCCCGTGTAGCCGATCGCGGCCCACTCGCGAAGCACGCCGAAACCACAGGCCTGCAGCTCCTCGTCGCCCTGGACCAGCTCGTGCACCCAGTCGTTGATCTCCGGCGTCCCGGCCATGTAGCGCGGGGACAGGCCACGCAGGAAGCCCATGTTCTGGATTGCCAACGCAGTCTTCACATAGCTGCGCGCCGGCTGCGTCCGGTTGAAGAACGTCCGGATCGACTGCTGCGCCCGGTAGTCGTCCTCGCTCTCCCCGAGCAGCACGATGTCGCGCCGCGCCACATCGGGGGCGAAGGTGATCGTGACCCGGTTGGTCCACTGCCACGGGTGCAGCGGCAGGTAGAGGTAGTCCGCCGGCGACAGGCCCAGCCCGGTCAGGACCGCCTCGAACCGGTCAAGGGTGGGCTGGCCGAGCTCGGCGCGATAGAGGTTCGCCTCGTCCAGCCCGGCACCCAACGAGAGCCGGGCCGCGGACCGGCGTACGGCAACCCAGACCAGGCGGACGTCACTGCCGGTCTCCGGCGCATAGGCCGCGAAGTCGTCGCTGCCATAGCCGATCCGGCCGTTGTTGGCCACGAAGGACGGGTGGCCCTCGGTCATCGCGGCCTCGATCGCCTGGTAGTCCGCGCCGACCAGTTCCTGCGCGCTGAGCACCGAGTTGCTCAACTTCCACGCGGCGCTGGCCAGGGTGCTCGCGAGCTCCTCGAGATAGGTGGGCAGCAGCGCGTCCGGGATGCCGAGCAGCACGGCGAACTCGACGATGAACTCCTGTATGTCGAGTGGGCGCGACACCCCGTCGACCGTGCGCAGGAGCGAGGCCGGGTCGAGCACCCAGTGCTCAAGGGCGAACCGCTGCGCCGTGAAGTCGTACGTCGCCTGCCCGCCCGGGCTGGTGAGCCTCCACCCCCGCTGTGTCGCGCGCGGTGCGAGCAGCCGTTCGTGGCTGAACTCCGCGATCGCCTTGGCGACCAGGGCGGCCTGGGCACGTTCGAGGTTCTCCGGGTTCAGGTGATCGGCGACCGCGGTGGTCGGGTGGGCCACCCGGGCTCCGGCCCGCTCCCGCGACGCGGCGAACGCCTCGCGGGTGCAGAAGGAGAGCGCCGCGGTCTTGCAGTGCAACGGGATCTCGCGCGCCACCACGAAGCCGGCGGCTTCGTTGAGTGCGGCGATCTTCTCGTTGCGCACGTCCGGCTCGACCACGACTCGGGCCACCGACGGGTCCTCGAAGCAGAACTCCATCACCGCGGTGAACACCCGGGTGGTGAAGCCGGAGACCGGGGCCGAGGTGGGTGCGACCAGGACGTGCATGCCGATGTCGCCCGCGCGGAGATCGGGCAGGCCGGCCAGCTCCGAGTGCTGGGGGTCGTAGGTCTCGGCCAGGAATGCGGGCTCACCGTCGACGCGGCCCAACCACGCATGGTGGTGCGCGTTGGCGGCGATGGCCGCATATTCGACGGCGACCTCGGCGGGCGTGGCCTCGCTCATCATCCAGTAGACCGAGCGCGGATGGGTGACCCACTCGTGGAGCAGGGCGGCGTCGCGCTCGACGTCCACGGGCTCGAAGGTCACTCTCGGTGGGTGGGCGTTCATCGGTCTGCTCCTTGTGTCCGGCGCAGGTGGTCGGGCACGCCGAACTCCTGGAAGGCGATCCGCTTCTCGACCGGATAGACCTCGCGTCCGGTCATCGCGGCGATGATCACCGAGTTGCGATGGGCACCCATCCCGAGGTCGGGGGCGACGAAGCCGTGCGTGTGCTCCTCGGCGTTCTGCACGAAGATCTCGTTGCCCGAGGTGAGCTCCGAGTCGATCGCGTAGGTCGACGAGGCGACGAAGCGGCCACGATCGTCCCAGGTGATCCGCTCGCGGATCGGGGAGAGGAACTCCGGCACCTCGCGGCCATAGCCGGTCGCGAAGACGACGCCACCGGTCTCCAGGCTGAAGTCCTCGTCCTGCTCGACGTGGTGCAGGTCGAGGCGGACACCGGCCTCGGTCCGCTCCGCACCGGATACCGCGGTGTTGGTGACCAGCGTGGTCGCGGTGCCGCCCTCGACCTCGCGGCGGTAGAGCTCGTCGTGGATCCGGTCGATCAGCTCGGAGCTGATCCCCTTGTAGAGCCCGCGTTGCTCGCGCAACAGCGACTCACGCGTCCCGGCGGGCAGCGACTGGAAGTAGGCGGTGTATTCCGGCGAGGTCATCTCGAGGGTGAGCTTGGTGTATTCCATGGGGAAGAACCGGGGTGAGCGGGTGACCCAGTTGAGCGCATAGCCGTGGTCGTCGATCCCTGCGAGCAGATCGAGGTAGATCTCGGCGGCGCTCTGTCCGCTGCCGACGATGGTGATCGACTCGAGCCGCTGCAGCGCAGCCTTGCGGGACAGGTAGTCCGCCGAGTGGCAGGCGTTCTCCCCGAGCACGCCCCGCGCCACCTCGGGCACCCACGGCTGGGTCCCGGTGCCCAGCACCAGGCGACGCCCGCGGTGGACCCGACCGGAGCCCGTCGTGACGACGTACGACGTCGAGTCATGCGCGATTCGCGCCACGGGGGAGTCGAAGTGGACCGAGTCGAGCTGCTCGGCGACCCAGCGGCAGTAGTCGCTGTACTCCTTGCGCAGCGGATAGAACGACTCGCGGATGTAGAACGGATAGAGCCGCCCGGTCTGCTTGAGGTGATTGAGGAACGACCAGCGCGAGGTCGGGTCGGCCATCGAGACCAGGTCGGCCAGGAACGGGACCTGGAGGGTGGCGTCGGCCAGCAGCATCCCGGGATGCCACTCGAAGCTGGAACGGGCTTCGAGGAAGATGCCGTCGAGGTCCTCGACCGGGTCGGTGAGCGCGGCCAGGCCGAGGTTGAAGGGGCCGAGGCCGACCGCGACGAAGTCGTGGATCGGCTCTGCGATGTCGCCCTGGGTCGAGGTCGTCATGCTGCGCCCTCCACGCTCAGCAGGCCGGCGCCGGTGGAGCGCACCTCGTCGACGATGGCGAGGATCTGCTCGGTGGTGGCCATCGGGTTGAGCAGGGTGAGCTTGAGCCAGACCTGCCCGTCGATCCGGGTGGCCGCCACCATCGAGCGCCCGGCGGAATAGAGCGCCGAGCGGATCCTGGTGTTCAGCCGGGAGACCTCCGCGGGGCAGCCGCCGGCGGGCCGATAGCGGAAGACCAGGGTGCTCAGGCCGGGCTCGGCCGCGACCTCGATGTCGCGGCACTGCACCACCAGGTCGTGCACCTGACGGGCCAGGTCGATCACGGTGTCGAAGTAGTCGCCGATCTGGTCCGGGCCCATGATCCGCAGGCTCAACCACAGCTTCAGGGCGTCGAAGCGGCGGGTGGTCTGCATCGACTTGTCCACCTGGTTGGGGTGCTCGGCGTCCTTGGGATTGAGGTAGTCCGCATGCCAGGTGACGTGGCGCATCGTGGTGGTGTCGCGCACGATCACCGCGCTGGCGGAGACCGGCTGGAACCAGGTCTTGTGATAGTCCACGGTCACCGAGTCGGCGAGCTCGATGCCGTCGAGCAGGTGTCGGCGCCGGGTGGAGGCGAGCAGGCCACCGCCATAGGCGGCATCCACGTGGAGCCACGCCGAGTGGTCCCGGCACAGTGCACCGATCAGGCCGAGCTGGTCGATGGCGCCGAAGTCCGTGGTGCCTGCGGTGGAGACGACGGCCATCGGGACCAGGCCGGCGGCGACGCACCGCTCCAGCGCGGCCGCGAGCGCGTGCGGGTCCATCCGTCGCTGCTCGTCGACCGGGACGCAGACGACCGCTGCGTCGCCCAGGCCCAGGATCCGGGCGGCCTTCTGGATGGAGAAGTGCCCGTCGACCGAGACGAAGATCCGCAGGCGTTCGGGGGCCACGTGGGCGAACTGGTCTCGCGCGAGATGCATCGCCTGCAGGTTGGACTGGGTGCCGCCACTGGTGAAGATGCCGTCCGCACCCAACGTGTGGCCCGGTGACTGGCCCGGTGACTGACCCGGTGACTGGCCCGGTGTCTGGCCCGGTGTCTGGCCCGGTGACTGGCCCGGTGTTCCGGCGGGCGCGAACCCGATCCGCTCGGCCGTCCAGTCGATCAGGTGGCGCTCGATGAAGGTGCCGCCGACGCTCTGGTCGAAGGTGTCGAGCGAGGAGTTCACCGAGGAGATGAACAGCTCGGCGAGCAGGGCCGGGATCACGACCGGACAGTTCAGGTGGGCCGCATAGCCGGGCTCGTGGAACCAGATCGCGTCGTCGAGGTAGAGCCTGGAGAGCTCCTCGAGCGCGGGGCCCACCTCGCCCAGCGGGGAGTCGAGGTCCACGTCGGCGACGAGCTTGGCGGCCAGCTCCGGTGGGGTGCCGGTGGAGGGCCCGCCGACCTTGCCCAGGTGACGCGTGAGGTGGTCGATTCCGGTGGTCAGCGTGTGGGCCCAGGCGTCAGCGTGGGCAGGGTGGAACAAGTGGTGCGCGGGAGTGAGGGACACCGCGACTCCTTCCGAGATAGGTAAGCCTTACCTTAGTGGAGTCCTCGGTCACTCTGTCGAGCAGCGCCGAGTGTGATCCGCGTCTCTCTCGCCCGACTGGGTGCGGCGCGGCATACTCGGGCCCATGACCGCCAGGGTGCGCACCTTCACGAACGCCGGGTTGACCTTCGACGTGATCGACGAGGGCCCGATCGACGGACCGATCGCCGTCCTGTTGCACGGGTTCCCGCAGCGCGCCGCGTCGTGGAACGAGGTGGCCAGGCGCCTGCACGGACAGGGGATCCGCACCATCGCCCCCGACCAACGCGGCTACAGCCCCGGCGCCCGACCACGCCGCCGCGCGGCGTACCGGCTCTCGAACCTGGCCGCCGACGTGGTCGCGCTGATCGAGCAGGTCCGCGAGCCCGGCCACCCCGAGCGGGACCGGGTCCACCTGGTCGGCCACGACTGGGGATCGGTGGTGGCCTGGACGGTTGCCGCCCGCCACGACCTGGTCGCCACCCTGACCGCGGTCTCGGTCGGCCACCCCGCCGCCTTCCTGAAGTCGATGGCGGGCAGCCAGGTGCTCAAGAGCTGGTACATCGGCCTCTTCCAGCTGCCGCTGCTTCCCGAGCGCGTGCTCTCCGACCCCGGCAGTGCACACCACATGCTCGGCTCGGCCGGGATGACCCGCGAGATGTTGCAGACCTATCACCGCGAGATCGTCGAGTACGGCGCGCTGCGTGGCGGGCTCCAGTGGTACCGCGCCCTGCCCCATGCCCATCCCCGCGTGCTGGGCAACCGAATCGCGGTGCCGACCACGATGGTCTGGAGCGACGGCGACACCGCCCTGGGCCGACGCGGGGCCGAGCTCTCCGAGCGCCACGTGGACGCGCCGTTCGAGCTCCAGGTGCTCGAGGGAGTCAGCCACTGGATCTCGGATGAGGCGCCCGAGGTCCTCGCCGAGATCGTGTGTGAGCGGATCGGCACCGCCCGGAATGGAACATCTGCGACCCGCGGGCACTAACGTGGTAGGCATGACTGACCCTGAACTCGATGCCCCCAAGACCATCGACCTGACTTTCGATGATCTCGGACTCGACGAACGGGTGCTCAAGGCACTGAAGAAGATCGGCTACGAGTCGCCCTCGCCGATCCAGGCCGAGACCATTCCGCCGCTGCTCGAGGGACGCCACGTCGTCGGCCTCGCGCAGACCGGAACCGGCAAGACGGCGGCCTTCGCGCTGCCGATCCTGTCCCAGCTCGACCTCAAGCAGAAGACGCCGCAGGCACTCGTCCTCGCGCCCACCCGTGAGCTCGCGCTCCAGGTCTCCGAGGCGTTCGAGAAGTATGCCGCCTTCATGAACGGCGTCCACGTCCTTCCCGTCTACGGCGGCCAGGGCTACGGCGTACAGCTCTCCGCACTGCGTCGCGGAGTCCACGTCGTGGTCGGCACCCCCGGCCGGATCATGGACCACCTGGAGAAGGGCACCCTCGACCTCTCCCAGCTGCGCTTCCTGGTCCTCGACGAAGCCGACGAGATGCTGAAGATGGGCTTCGCCGAGGACGTCGAGACGATCCTCGCCGACACCCCCGACACCAAGCACGTCGCGCTCTTCTCGGCCACCATGCCGTCGGCGATCCGCCGGATCTCGAAGAAGTACCTCGAGAACCCGGTCGAGATCACGGTCAAGAACAAGACCACGACCGCCGCCAACATCACCCAGCGCTACATGTTCGTCTCGTGGCCGCAGAAGGTCGATGCGCTGACCCGGATCCTCGAGGTCGAGAACTTCGAGGCGATGATCGTCTTCGCCCGGACCAAGTCCGCGACCGAAGAACTCGCCGAGAAGCTCCGCGCCCGCGGCTTCTCCGCCACCGCGATCAACGGTGACATCGCGCAGAACCAGCGCGAGCGCACGATCAACCAGCTCAAGTCCGGCAAGCTCGACATCCTGGTCGCCACAGATGTCGCGGCCCGGGGTCTTGATGTGGAGCGGATCAGCCACGTCGTGAACTTCGACATCCCGACCGACACCGAGTCCTACGTGCACCGCATCGGCCGCACCGGTCGCGCGGGTCGTTCCGGTGACGCGATCTCGTTCATCACGCCGCGCGAGCGCTACCTGCTCAAGGCGATCGAGAAGGCCACCCGCACCACGCTCACCCAGATGCAGCTCCCGAGCGTCGAGGACATCAACACCACGCGCCTCTCCCGCTTCGACGACGCGATAACCGCCGCGCTCAACTCCGACAAGGTCGAGTTCTTCCGCGAGGTGGTCAACCACTACGTCCGCGAGTACGACGTACCCGAGATCGACGTGGCGGCTGCCCTCGCCGCCGTCCAGCAGGGCGACACCCCGCTGCTGCTCGACCCGGCTGCTGAGAAGCCCGCCAAGGAGTTCAAGGAGCGCCCGCAGCGCGGCGACCGTCCCGACCGTGGTGGACGCCCCGAGCGCGGTGGCCACCGTGAGGACCGCGGCCCCCGCCGCGAGAGCCCCGCACGCCGCAGCGACGTCCCGATGGCGACCTATCGCATCGAGGTCGGCAAGCGCCACAAGGTCGAGCCCCGCCAGATCGTCGGCGCACTCGCCAACGAGGGCGGCCTGGGCCGCGGTGACTTCGGCAAGATCGACATCCGCGCGGACCACTCGATCGTCGAGCTGCCCGTGAACCTGCCCTCGAGCTCGTGGGACTCCCTCAAGGGCACCCGGATCTCCGGCAAGCTGATCGAGTTGAGCCAGGCCGAGGGTGAGACCGCCGGTGGCCGTCCGCGCTTCGAGAAGCGCTCGTTCGACAAGAAGCCGCGGCACAAGCACCGCGACTGACGCGCACCGCGGACCGCGCGGCCGCGCTCGGTCGGCGTGTAACGCGCTGTCCATGTCGCTTTGCACCCTGCTGGCAGGGTGCAAAGCGACAACAACGGCGCAGTAGTCGAGCGAGTCGCCTGCGGGCGTCGCGCTCAGTGCTCAGTGACGGATGCCGAATTTTCGCGCCGTGATCGCCTCGACCAGCGATCGCGGCGCGATCCGCTTGAGCGCGAACACGACCCGCGCGTTCGAGCCCCGGGCATGCAGGGACCTGGGTCGCTCGGCCCGGACTGCCGCCAGGATCGTCTCCGCGACGTCGTCGGCGCTGATGCCGCTCGCCTCGAGGGCATCGAGGCGAGCGATCACGGCCTCGCACTCGCGCTGGTACGGCGAGCCGGCGGCGACGTACTTCGTGCGACGCGTGGAG
>DATCYH010000822.1:0-1586 GCA_036570405.1 Nocardioides sp. | reverse complement strand
GCCGAACCCGGACGACCCGACCGGCGCCTCGACCATGCGGCGCATCCCGGACGTGCTCGACGTGTGGTTCGACTCGGGCTCGATGCCGTACGCCCAGGTGCACTACCCGTTCGAGAACGCGGACTGGTTCGAGCACCACTACCCGGGCGACTTCATCACCGAGTACATCGGCCAGACCCGCGGCTGGTTCTACACGCTGCACGTGCTGGCCACGGCCCTGTTCGACCGGCCGGCGTTCCGGACCTCGGTCTCGCACGGGATCGTCCTGGGCAGCGACGGGCGCAAGATGAGCAAGTCGCTGCGCAACTACCCCGACGTCAGCGAGGTCTTCGACTCCGCCGGCGCCGACGCCATGCGCTGGTTCCTGATGGCCTCGCCGATCCTTCGTGGCGGCAACCTGGTCGTCACCGACCAGGGCATCCGCGACACCGTGCGCCAGGTGCTGATCCCGCTGTGGAACAGCTGGTACTTCTTCTCGCTCTATGCCAACGCGGCCAACGGCGGGAATGGCTACGAGGCACAGAGCTGCCTGGGGCGTGCCGACACGTTGGACAACCCGCTGGACCGCTACCTGCTGGCCAAGACGCGGCAGCACGTCGAGCAGATGACTCGGCAGATGGACGCCTACGACATCGCCGGCGCCTGCGAGACGACCCGGACCTTCCTCGACGTGCTCACCAACTGGTACATCCGCCGCTCGCGCGAGCGGTTCTGGTCCACCGGCGACGACCTGGACAAGGACGCCTTCGACACTCTCTACACGGTGCTAGAGGTGCTGTGTCGCGTGACCGCCCCGCTGCTGCCGTTGACCTTGGAGGAGATGTGGCGCGGGCTGACCGGTGGACGGTCGGTGCACCTGACCGACTGGCCCAGCGTCGAGGACCTCCCGGCCGACGACGACCTGGTCGCCTCGATGGATGTCGTGCGCGACGTCTGCTCGTCGACCTCCGCACTGCGCAAGAGTGCGTCCCTGCGCAACCGGCTGCCGCTCTCGATGCTCACGGTCGTGGTCGACGGGGCCGAGTCCCTGGCCGGCTTCAGCTCGATCGTGGCCAACGAGGTCAACGTCAAGTCGGTGCGCCTGCTCGACATCGCCGAGCCCGAGGCCGCGTCGTACGGCGTCTCGCAGAAGCTCACCGTGAACGCCCGCGCCGCAGGACCCCGTCTGGGCAAGGAGGTCCAGGTGGCGATCAAGGGCTCGAAGTCAGGCGACTGGTCGGTGGCCGAGGACGGGACCGTCACCTCGGGTGGACTGGCGCTGGTCGAGGGCGAATATGCCCTGGAGACCGTGGCTGCCTCGGGTGACCAGACCGCCACCGGCATGCTGCCGCGCGGCGGATTCGTCGTCCTCGACACCGTGGTCACCGCGGAACTCGCGGCCGAGGGCCTGGCTCGTGACCTGGTCCGCGCAGTGCAGCAGGCTCGTCGCGACGCCGGTCTCGACGTCTCCGACAGGATCGCGCTGAGGATCGGTGGTCCCGAGGAGGTGCTGGCCGCCGCCCGGGCTCACGAGGGACTGATTGCCGGGGAGACCCTGGCCACCTCGGTCCTGATCGAGGGCACTGTCGAGGGCACCACTGTCGAGC
>DATCYH010000821.1:0-3035 GCA_036570405.1 Nocardioides sp. | reverse complement strand
CATCGCCTCCACCATCGTTCGATCGAGATCACGCATTGGGCGCCACCTTGCTCAGCGCGTTGATGACCCGGTCGTTGAAGTCACCGCCTCGGGGGTCCGTCAGATTCGCCATCAGCTTGAGCACGAAACGCATCAGGCCGGCGCGCGGCAGGCCATATTTGGTGGCCTGCTTCATGAACGTCGGGTTGCCGACCATCTGGGCGAAGACGCGACCGAGGGTGAAGTAGCCGCCGTACGCCGCGTCCATCGCCGCCGGATAGCTCTCCAGCACGCGTTCGCGTGCCGGTCCGGGCAGCCGCCCCAGGGCTTGTACGACGATCTCCGCGGCCGTCTTTCCGGCCTCGAGGGCGTAGTCGATGCCCTCGCCGTTGAAGGGGTTGACCATGCCGCCGGAGTCGCCGACCAGCAGCATGCCGCGGGTGTAGTGGGGCTTGCGGTTGAAGCCCATCGGCAGGGCCGCCGAGCGGATCGGGGCGGTCAGGTTCTCGTCGCGGAAGCCGAGCTCTTCGGGCGTCTGGGCCAGCCAGCGCCGCATCGACTCCTTGTAGTCCATGTTCTGGAAGGCGGGGCTGGAGTTGAGGATGCCGAGACCGACGTTGGCCGTGCCGTCACCCAGCGGGAAGATCCAGCCATAGCCAGGGAGCTTGTTCGACTGACCGGGTGTGCCGTCCCAGAGCTCGAGCCAGGACTCCATGAAGTCGTCGTCGTGCATCGGGGTCTCGTAGTAGGCGCGGCAGGCGACCGCCATCGGTCGGTCCTCGCGGCGTTCCAGGCCCAAGGCCATCGCCATCCGCGCGCTGACCCCGTCGCACGCGATCACGATGGGGGCGCGGAACTCGATCTCGTCGCCAGCCTTGCGGCCACGGTCGTCGACAGGCTTGGCAGTCACCCCGACCACGCGGCCGGCACGGTCCAGGATCGGCCCGGTGACCGCCGTACGCTCCATCAGTCGTGCGCCGGCCTTCTGTGCGTGCCGGGCCAGCAGCTCGTCCAGGTCCATCCGTGCGCGTGCCATGCCATAGGGCGGGTAGGTCGTGAGGTCGGGCCAGGGCAGCTCGATGCGGTGCCCGGCGCCGATGATGCGCAGGCCCTTGTTCTTCTGCCAGCCGGGCTCGTCGAGGTCGAAGCCCATCGCCAGCAGCTGCTTGACCGCGCGCGGAGTGAGGCCGTCGCCGCAGACCTTGTCGCGCGGGAACGCCGACTTCTCCAGGAGGAGTACGTCGATCCCGGCGTTGGCGAGGTGATAAGCGGTCGCGGCCCCGGCCGGACCGGCGCCGACGATGATCACCTGTGCGACCCGCTCCGCCCCCGGAACCAGTGCTGCGGCGGTCATCGGCATCCTCACTTCGGCTACGGAACTCGGGGCTGGGACCCACCTATGTGCCCTTGTGAACTACTTCACATGGTGGTGTGCGCCACAGTCTAGGACTCCTGTGGAGCCAATGTGAACCGGGGTCGAAAACGTCAGGCGGTGGCGCGGTGGAGCGCGACGATCCCGCCGGTGAGGTTGAGGACCTCGCAGTCCTTCCACCCGGCCTGATGGATCAATCTGGCCAGCCCCTGCTGGTCGGGCCAGGCGCGGATCGACTCGGCCAGATAGACATACGCGGCCGGCGAGGAGGAGACGGCGCGGGCGATCGAGGGCAGTGCCTTCATCAGGTAGTTCATGTAGACCGCGCGGAACGGGCCATTGGTCGGGTGGCTGAACTCGCAGACCACCAGACGTCCCCCCGGCTTGGTCACGCGCTGCATCTCGGCGAGGCCGGCGACCGTGTCGACGATGTTGCGCAGGCCGAACGAGATGGTCGTGGCATCAAAGGTGTCATCGGCGAACGGGAGCCTGGTGCCGTCCCCGGCGGTGAACGGCAGGCGCGGCTTGGCCTGCTTGCCGACCTTGAGCATCCCGATGGAGAAGTCCGTGGGTACGACGGTGGCGCCGGCGTCGGCGAAGGGCTGCGAGGAGGTGCCGGTCCCGGCCGCGAGGTCGAGGATCATCTCGCCCGGCTGCGGGTCGACCGCGCGGATGACGTCCTTGCGCCACCGACGGTCCTGGCCCATGGGCAGGACGTAATTGGTGATGTCATAGCGCCGTGCGACCGCATCGAACATGCGGCGTACGTCGTTGGGGTCCTTGTCCAGTTCGGCTCGCGTCACGGAGCAAACCCTAGCCGCGACCCCACGTGAGCGGATCGATGGTGGCGCAACGCGGTGCGCGCAGCGGTCGCGGCGGCAAGGACATGAAAAGATCAAGAGTTCTGGTGCAACCGAAACGCACCCTCGAGCGTCCATGCTTGTGACGAGAACATCTCGGAGCCTGGAGGCCCAACATGCGTGCGGTGCGAATCATCCTGATGACGGTGCTGACCGTTGCGCTGATGTCGGCGACAGCCTTCGGCGCCGGCGTTGCGGTGAAGCACTTCGAGAAGGACGGCACCAACATCGCGGCCGAATCCTCGCCGCAGCCGCAGGCAATCGAGGGTGATGAAGCCGTTGTCGAGCCGGTCGAGGACCCCAGCACGGAGCCTGCCGACGAGCCCGAGGAGACCGAGGCCCCCGAGCCGCAGGCCGTGCTCGAGCCCGGCGACAAGGGCGAGAAGGTCCGCGAGCTGCAGCACCGGCTCTTCCAGACCGCGTGGTTCGCCGAGACCACCACCGGTGTCTATGACGCGGCCACCAAG
This sequence comes from Nocardioides sp., assembly GCA_036570405.1. GTDB lineage: Bacteria > Actinomycetota > Actinomycetes > Propionibacteriales > Nocardioidaceae > Nocardioides. The sequence continues at coordinate 357 of DATCYH010000821.1, read as the reverse complement.
GCAGCCGTCAAGGGCTTCCAGGAGAAGCGCGACTACCCCGCCACCGGGATCGTCGATGACAAGACATGGCGCAAGTTGGTCAAGATGACCAAGACGCCGACGCACGACCAGAAGCACAACGTCCTCAAGCCCGGGCCGAGGATCCTCGGCTCCGGCGACTCGGGTGACAAGGTCCGTGACGTGCAGGCCCGGCTCAAGCAGATCCAGTGGTTCTTCGGAGACGTGACCGGCAGCTACGGCAACGCGACCGTCGAGGCGGTCAAGGGCTTCCAGGAGAAGCGGAAGGTCCCCGTCACCGGCGAGATCGACCAGCGCACGATGGAACGGCTCAGCGCGATGACGCGCATGCCCACCCAC
>DATCYH010000820.1:0-2761 GCA_036570405.1 Nocardioides sp. | reverse complement strand
CGGCCTCCCCGGTCTCTTCTGCGGCCAGGCCCGCCGGTGCCGGCCACCGCTCCAACCAGGCCGCGTGCACCGGGATCACTCGCGCGACCGGGGTCTGCTGGAGCATGAACTCCGAGACCATCACCGACCACGGGGTCGCCTCGATCCCGCGCCAGGGGAGATCGCGTGCGTGCTCGTCGTACCACTCGAACACGGGTCGGTGCAGATCGTTCACCCGCACAGGGTAGGTGCACCAGAGGGACCGGTGGCACAGAGCGGTGGCACAGCCCGGTGAGCACAGACCTGTCGGGTGAGTGCCGTGACGTGTGTTGCTGCCGGGATTGGCGCCCCGCGCTGGATAGCGTTGGCCCATGGCTCCCACGACTCGCCCGCAGCGACGCCTGCCCGCGCGCGTCTACTGGGTACGCCGTGTGGTCGTCTTCGGCACCGCCTTCCTGCTGGTCTTCGGTCTGGCCCGACTCCTCAGCGGAGGAAGCGACGCCCAGGAGAGGGGGACGGACGGGACCGCGAGCATCGTGAGCGGCGCCCAGAGTGGCGCAGCCAAGCCCTCGGCCAGCCCGTCCGCGAAGCCATCGCCCACTGCCAAGGCGACGAGGAAGCCCGCGAAGAAGAAGACCAGGCAGCCACTGGCCCAACCCAGCGGCCCGTGCAACCCCGCCGACATCGTGGTCGTCCCGACCGTGAAGCGCCAAGCGGCCGACGGCCGGATCGAGATCCCCTTCGAGCTCCGCACCAAGGTCGCTGCCTGCAGCTGGACGGTCTCCGACCAGTCGCTCGTGATCCGGATCAGCTCCGGCAAGGACCAGATCTGGTCGAGCCAGGAGTGCGCGAAGATCCCCAGCAAGGACGTCGTGGTCCGTGCCGCGAAGCCGGCCGAGATCGTCTTCGTCTGGAACGGTCGACGCTCCGGCGATGACTGCACCCGCACGGCCAAGTGGGCGTTGCCGGGCTTTTACCACGTCACTGCCGCGGCGTTCGGGGGCGAGCCCGAGGACAAGCAGTTCGAGCTGATCGCACCCAGCCCCAAGAAGATCTACAAGACCGAGAAGCCGAAGCCGGCCAAGAAGAAGTCGAAGGCCACCGCGAAGCCGTCGGCCTCGCCCAGCCCGTCCGGGGCGGTTGAGCCGAACGACTGATCTGCCTCGGCGGTCAGGCCGGTGCTCAGATCGGTGCTCGGGTCAGACGTAGCGCTCGAGGATGCTCGACTCGGCCAGGCGGGACAGACCCTCCCGCACCGAGCGGGCCCGCAGTTCGCCGACGCCGTCGACTGCCTGCAGGTCATCGATCCCGGCGGAGAGCAGCTTCTGCAAGGTGCCGAAGTGCTCGACCAGGCGGTCGACGACGGGCGCAGGCAGGCGCGGGACCTTGGCCAGCAGGCGATAGCCGCGTGGTGCCACTGCGCCGTCCAGGTGCTCGCTGCTGCCCAGGCCGAGGGCCTTGGCGACAGAGGCCGGGTCGACCAGCTCGGTGGAGGAGAGGTGCTCGAGGCGGGACAGGTGCTCCTCGGGCTTTTTCGCCCGACGCCCGGCCGGGAGGTAGTCGCGGATGACCAGCTCACGCTCGGAGTCGACCCCGGTGATCAGCTCCTCCAGCTGCAGCGAGAGCAGCCGGCCGTCGGTGCCCAGCTCGAGCACGTAGTCCTCGATTTCGCGGGCGATCCGGGTGACCATCTCGAGGCGCTGGGCAACTATCGTCACGTCGCGCACGGTGACGAGGTCCTCGATCTCGAGGGCGGACAGCGTGCTGGAGACCTCGTCAAGACGGAGCTTGTAGCGCTCCAACGTGGCCAGGGCCTGGTTGGCGCGGGACAGGATCTGCGCCGAGTCCTCCAGGACGTGGCGGGTCTCGCCGACATAGGCGGCAATGATCTGCATCGACTGGGACACCGAGATCACCGGGAACCCGGTCTGTCGAGCCGCCCGGTCCGCGGTCCGGTGCCGGGTGCCGGTCTCGTCGGAGTGGATGGTGTGGTCGGGCATCAGGTGCACCGCGGCACGGTGGATGCGGTTCAGGTCGGAGTCGACGATGATCGCGCCGTCCATCTTCGCCAGCTCGCGCAACCCGGTCGCGGTGAACGGCACGTCAAGCGTGAATCCGCCGGTGGCGATCGACTCGACGGTCTTGTCATAGCCGAGCACGATGAGGGCACCAGTGCGGCCGCGCAGGATGCGCTCGAGACCGTCGCGCAATGCGGTCCCCGGGGCGATCGAGGCAAGCGTCGCCCGGAGGCGCAGCGTGTCCTCGGATCGTTCGATGGTGGCCACGTTTCCCCGTTCTCAACCAAGCATTGCGACAGTGGCGCTCAGTCTAGACACACCCGGGTGATGAGTTCGCCGCCATTTTCAGATGTCGCCGGAGCCGTGGCCGGTGTCCACCCGTCCGGAGAAGCCGAGCATCGACATCGCCGTGCCGATGTTGGGCACCTCGATCACCTGCATCCCGTCCACCATCCGCTTGCGACCGGACGTCGGGCCAGTGGGAGCTCCGCCGGTGCGGTCACTGGGTACCAAGGCATAGGCGAAGCCGAGACGGGCCGCCTCCGCAAGTCGCTGGGGCAGGTCGCGGACCCGGCGCAGCTCGCCGGCCAGCCCGATCTCGCCCATCGCGACGGTGCCCATCGGCGCGGGACGCTCATAGAGCGCCGAGGCGATGCTGATCGCGACGGCCAGGTCGCTGGCCGGCTCGTTGATCTTGGCGCCCCCCACGGTCGAGACGAACACGTCCTTGTTGTGGGTGCGGATGGCGGCGTGCTGCTGGAGCA
>DATCYH010000819.1:0-4926 GCA_036570405.1 Nocardioides sp. | reverse complement strand
GCATGCAGACCACGAAGAACAGCGCCATCATCTGGATGCCGCGGTCGCCATCGGCACCCAGGAAGGTGCCCGCGAGGTCGACACCGAAGAGCTGCGAGTCACCGAACTGGCGCGCCATGGTCTCGTCCAGGATGCCGTGCGCCTTGCCCTTCTTCGCCGCCTGGTCGAGCAGACGGAAGAGGGCCAGGAAGATCGGCATCTGCAGCAGGATCGGCAGGCAGGAGGCGAACGGGTTGGTGCCCGACTCCTTGTAGAGCGCCATCGTCTCCTGGGCGAGGCGCTCACGGTCGTGGCCGTACTTCTTCTGCAGCTCCTTCACCTTCGGCTGCAGCAGCTGCATGTTCCGCGAGGACTTGATCTGCTTCACGAACAGCGGGATCAGCAGCGCACGGATGACCACCGTGAGTCCCACGATCGAGAGCGCCCAGGTCGCACCGGAGGCCGGGTCCATGAACGTGCTGAAGAGCTTGTGGAAGCCGACCAGCACGACCGAGATCGCGTAGTACAGCGGCACCATGATGAAGTGGCCGATATCGCCGAGGAAGGACACTCAGGCTCCTTGGGAAGGGGCTGAAACTGCAGGACTGGGCTTGTTCTCGTGCTGAACCTTGGGTGGGACCTTGTCCACGCCGCCGGCGGCCCATGGGTGACAGCGTGCCAGACGACGAACAGCCAGCCACGAACCCTTGATGCTGCCATGGACGGTGACTGCCTCAAGGGCGTACGCCGAACAGCTGGGGTAATAGCGGCAGACCTGGCCGTAGAGCGGGCTGATCGCGGCCCGATAGGCCTTGAGCAGGGCAATCAGGACATATTTCACCGGAGAGCTCCGGTGTTCACGGGGTTGGACAGGGGGTTGGATAGGACTTTGCCCAAGCACTGGTCCAGATCCGCGGCCAGTTGGGGTCCGGAAGCGGCACCGGAAGCCGGAGTCGCACGGACCACGAGCACACCACTGGCCGGGAGCAGCTCAAGCCGTTCCCGGACCAGGTGACGAAGACGCCGCTTCACCCTGTTGCGCGTGACCGCGTTGCCGACTGCCTTGCTCACCACGAATCCGACTCGAACGGGATGCTCGACCCCCTCCGGCGCCCACAGGTGGGCGACGAGGGTTCGAGATCCGCCACGGCGGCCCTTGCGGGAGGCCGAGCGGAAGTCAGGGCCGCTGGTGAGGCGGTGCTCCCGTGGCAGCACGTCCGCGCGGAATCAGCAGCGGGGCTCAGACAGCGAGCTTGCTGCGACCCTTGCGGCGACGGCCGTTCAGAATGGCGCGGCCAGCGCGGGTGCGCATGCGCAGGCGGAAACCGTGCACCTTGTGACGGCGGCGGTTGTTCGGCTGGTAGGTACGCTTGCTCACGACTAAAACTCCCCTAAAGGACTGTGCAACGGAAAAATCGGGTTCATCTCGGTAAGTACGGGCACCGGTGCCCTGGTGGGCGGCCCACGGTGCAGCGCAGGTTCGGCTGGCACCGCCCAGCCACGCGCACAACTCCCTGCTGACTGATCGGGGAAGGACGAGCGTGGACATGCGGCACCGGTCGACACCGGGGTGACCAAGTCACGGTACGCGCTGGGTAAGAACAGGGTCAAACCCACCAGGGCCGAACCTGTGGATGACGGCTTGATCGGGGGCCCTCCGGCGGGTTAGGTTCGGCCGTGTTCGGTCCCTTTCCAGGGGCACCTCATGCACAGGTCGAGCCGCGTCGTGACGTGTGTCACAGAACTGATCATTGTGCCCCTGACCTGCACAAACACTACGCACGAACTCTGGTCGCCGCAGCTTCGGACCGGATATTCCACAGAGCATGAGCATGGTTCACAGCCTGTGGATAAGAATGTGGACAACTTTTTGGCGTGACCAAGGCGACTGCCTTCTGTCGCAGGCAATGTGAAGAAACGGGTGGAACAGGTGCAGGACAACGAGGACGCGTCGAAGAGCACGCCGACCCTGGAGCACGTGTGGCGCGCCCTGATCGAGGACCTGCCCCCCAACCAGAACGCGTGGCTGCGCTCGAGCGAGCCGGTGACCCTGCACGAGCAGACCGCGATCATCGCGGTGCCCAACGAGTTAACCCGACTGCAGCTGGAGGGCCGGCTGCGTACCCGCCTCGAGGACTCACTCACCGAGGCTCTGGGCCACCGGGTCCGCATCGCCGTCACCGTGGACACCCAGCTCGACGACGGCGTCTCCGACCTGCCCGTCCCGGACCGCATCTCGCAGGACCGGATCGACCGGGACCAGCTCACCCGCGACCCTGCCCTCGACGGGGCCCGTCCCGACCTCTCCGGTGACGGCACGGTGCACAGTGCCAACTTCGGCGGCTCACCCAACGAGTCATCAAGAAGCCATGTCGACATGTTGACAAATCATCACCGGGCTGCCGAGCCGCCGTCCGCACTGGAGACCAGGCTCAATCCGAAGTACACCTTCGAGACCTTCGTCATCGGCTCCTCCAACCGGTTCCCGCACGCGGCCGCCGTCGCCGTGGCCGAGGCCCCGGGCAAGGCCTACAACCCGCTCCTGGTCTACGGCGACTCCGGGCTCGGCAAGACTCACCTGCTGCACGCGATCGGCCACTACGTGCGCTCGCTCTATCGCGGGGCGAAGGTCCGCTACGTCTCCAGCGAAGAGTTCACCAACGAGTTCATCAACGCGATCAAGGACAAGCGGCCCGAGACGTTCCAGCGCCGCTACCGCGAGGTCGACGTACTGCTGATCGACGACATCCAGTTCCTCGAGGGCAAGACTCAGACGCAGGAGGAGTTCTTCCACACCTTCAACGCGCTGCACAACGCCAACAAGCAGATCGTGCTGACCTCCGACCGCGCCCCCAAGCGGCTCGAGGCGCTCGAGGACCGGCTGCGCAGCCGGTTCGAGTGGGGCCTGATCACCGACGTGCAGCCGCCCGACCTCGAGACCCGGATCGCGATCCTGCGCAAGAAGGCCGCGATGGAGCGGATGACTGCCCCGCCCGAGGTGCTCGAGTTCATCGCCTCGAAGATCCAGACCAACATCCGTGAGCTCGAGGGCGCCCTGATTCGCGTCACCGCGTTCGCGAGCCTGAACCGCCAGGAGGTCGACCTGACCCTGGCCGAGATCGTGCTCAAGGATCTGATCCCCGAGGGTGGCGAGCCGGAGATCACCGCGGCCTCGATCATCGCCCAGACCGCTGCCTACTTCGGCGTCAGCATCGAGGACCTGACCGGTCCGAGTCGAGGGCGTCACCTGGTCAACGGTCGCCAGATCGCGATGTACCTGTGCCGCGAGCTCACCGACCTCTCGCTGCCGAAGATCGGCGCCCAGTTCGGCAACCGCGACCACACCACCGTGATGTATGCCGACCGCAAGATGAAGCAGCTACTCGCCGAACGCCGATCGGTCTTCAACCAGGTCACCGAGTTGACCAACCGGATCAAGATGCAGGCCCGCCAGGGCTGAGCGGAACGACACGATTTCTTGTCATCCGTCTGTGGAGAACTCTCTCCGGACCTCCGAATTACAAATGAATGACTTGTGGACGAGCACGTGGAACCGCCGCACGGACGTCTCGGAGTGCACACGGCCTCGTTGTGATTCCACACTGAGTGCACAGGACCTGTGTGCGACGCCGCGCCTGCTGACCAGCCAGAACAGGACTTGTCCACAATTTCCACCGAGCCGATGACAACTATGGAACCTCTACATGGATCGATTGCCCGTGAAACTTCCAAGTGGCTGCCCGGCTGGGGACAACTCGAGAACAGCGAATGACAAGTTCAGGGGTCCGCTGCCACAACGTCCGTCCGCATGGCAGGATGCACATCCCTAGTCATCTCACGAAGCACGGACATGCCTGACCAGACATGTCGTGAACCGGAGGCACAAGAAACGTGAAGTTCCTCGTCGAGCGCAACGCTCTCGCCGACGCCGTTGCCTGGGCTGCGCGCAGCCTGCCGGTCCGGCCCAGCGTCCCGGTTCTCGCCGGCCTGTTGATCGAGGCCAGCCATGAGGGCCTCGTGCTCTCCACCTTCGACTACGAGACCTCGGCCCGCGCCACCCTCAAGGCGGACGTGGCCGAAGAGGGCACCGCGCTGGTCAGCGGTCGATTGCTGGCAGACATCTGCAAGAGCCTGCCGAACAAGCCGGTCGAGATGACCATCGACGGCAACCGGGTCTCGCTGACCTGTGGTTCTGCCCGGTTCAGCCTCCAGGTGATGCCGGTCGAGGACTACCCCTCGCTGCCCGACATGCCCAGCGCCACCGGCACCGTGCCGAGCACTGCCTTCGCCCACGCGGTGTCCCAGGCGGTCACCGCGGCCGGTCGCGACGACATGCTCCCGGTGCTGACCGGTGTCCGCATCGAGATCGACGGCTCGGTGATCAGCCTGCTGGCCACCGACCGCTTCCGTCTCTCGCTGCGCGAGCTCGAGTGGTCCCCCAGGACCCCCGACGAGTCGGTTGCCGCGCTCGTCCCGGCCAAGGTCCTCGCAGACACCGCCAAGTCGCTCACCTCGGGTGGCGAGGTGACCATCGCGCTGTCGGCCAGCGGCTCCGGCGACGGCATCATCGGCTTCGAGGGCGTGGGAGAGGGCGGCGTACGCCGGACCACCACCCGACTCCTGGACGGTGAGTTCCCCAAGGTCCGCAGCCTGTTCCCCAGCGAGCACCTGACCACCGCGACGGTGGACCGCGAGGAGCTGGTCGAGGCAGTCAAGCGCGTCGCCCTGGTCGCCGAGCGCAACACCGCCGTACAGCTCGCCTTCAGCGAGGGCGTGCTCACCCTGGACGCCGGTTCCGGCGACGAGGCGCAGGCCAGCGAGTCGATCGAGGCCGCCATCGACGGCGAGGACCTGACCACGGGCTTCAACCCGCAGTTCCTCCTCGACGGCCTCGGCGCACTGGCCAGCAAGACGGTCGAGCTCGCCTTCACCCAGGCCTCCAAGCCC
>DATCYH010000818.1:0-5303 GCA_036570405.1 Nocardioides sp. | reverse complement strand
GTGACCGTGTTCGGCGCCACCGGCGGCGTCGGCTCCCAGGTCGTCGACCAGCTCAGCGCCAACGGCCACACCGTGACCGCCTATGTCCGCAACCCGTCCAAGGTGCCTACCCGCTGGGGCGATGACGTCACCGTCGCGGTCGGCGAACTCAGCGATGCCGACGCTGTCGACCGTGCGGTGCAGGGCGCCGACGCGGTCGTCAGCGCGCTCGGCCCCAGCATGGACCGCAAGGCCACCGGGCTGCCGCTGGTCGAGGGCACCCGCCACATCATCACCGCGATGCAGCGCCACGGCGTCCGCCGCTACGTCGGGAACGGCACTCCCAGCGTCCTCGACCGGCGCGACCGCCCCAACTGGCAGACCAAGGTCTCCACCTTCATGGCCAAGACGTTCCTGCGCCGTGCCTACGACGAGCTGGTCGGGATGAGCGAGATCGTCATGACCTCGGGGCTGGACTGGACGATCGTGCGGTTCCTCGCCCCCAAGGACGGCCCCGCCAAGGGGGAGCTCCGGCACGGGTTCTACGGCCACGACAAGCTCGGGTTCAACGTCACCAGAGCTGACATCGCGGCGTTCACCGCCGCGCAGGTCGAGGACGACCGCTACGTCGGCGCAGCGCCAGCGATCAGCAACTAGGACGCGGTCACACCGTCGGCGTCGTCGCTCCAGCGACGACGTCGACGGGCTGGCGAGTGCGGGCGGCGAGCCGGCGGTTCCACCAGCGCGGCCGCTCGGCCGCCTGGGCCAGCAGCCGGTGGTACTCCGGCGGGGTCTCCCTGCGCAGCACCGGCACCAGGACCAACGGAGTCGCGACGAACCAACGCCACGCCCCGCGGTTCTCCACCGCACCGCCGACCGCAGCGACAGCGGAGACGTACAGCAGGACGTTGTAGGGGCCCATCAACCGACCCTCGAGCCCCTCACACTCGGTAAGCCACGGCAGCCCCGCCCTGGTTGTCCGAGGCCAGCTGGTGAAGTGGGAGATCACCGCGGAGGCGAACAGTCCGTTCGCGACCGCAAACCGCCGGTCCCCGCGCGGGGACGGGACCCGGCCGGCCGCCCGGTACGCCACGACTGAGGGGACCGCGAACCCCGTCGCCGCGGCGGTGACTCCCACCCGAGAGGCCAACGGCACACCGACCCCGAAGGCGAGCTCGTAGGTGAGGTGGCCGGCCACGCCGAGCACGCCGAGCCGGGTCCAAGGTCGCAAAGTCACGAATGGTGGCTACCCCCACGACCGACCATCACACCTGCTTCGCGCGTTATGTGGCGAAGGCCGTAGCCGCAAATCGGCTGCTGTGACACACGTCCGTACACGACGCGTTCCGTGCGGTGCCCACGGACTCCCTCAGGCGCAAGCGACGTCCGCCCTCCTGTCACTATCTGGGACAGGTTGCTGCTTCGTGGGACACCGCCCCTACTGGCCCATCCTTCGCTGTTCAGGTGGTGTCGGGGCGGTCCGCGGACACAGCGCGCCAGATCACAGGCGACCCACCTACGCCCTCCACCAGCCCGCGCTCCTCCAGCGTCTTGAGGATTCGTGGCGTGTTGGTGTTCTTCAGCCCGGTCTTCTTCGCCGCCTCATGCGATGTCATCCCGTCCGCACCGGCGGCCCTGATTGCGGTGAGCACCTTCTGCTGAGACATGCCCAATGCGTCCTCAGGGTCACCGCTTCGTGTCGCGAGCCTGGGGGAGCGGGGACCAGTTGTAGCCTCGGCAGAGGTTCGGAGCCGTTCGGCGAAGCGCAGCAGCGCGGTGCCGACATCCTCCGCCAGCCCAGCCCACGCGTCGTCTCGAGAGGTCACGCCACTATGATAGGTCAGTCGATAATCATAGGTCTTGGCACGGGCGCAACTGACAGTGCCAACTCGACGCAACTCGACAGCTGATCGGTGCTGATCAACCGCTGAACCCTTGAACGGGCTCGACACCTTCGGGTGTCGGGCCCGTTCTCGATATCGGTGGTCAGTGGCCGCATCACTGTGTGGCTTTTGACGTATGGGACACGTCAGAACCCACACGATCAGCGAGTGGGCGAGGTCGCTCGGCTTTGGCAGCGATGGTGGGTGGCTTCTTCGAGCTGCCTGGCGCGCTTGAGAGATCGTCGGCCCTTACGCCGATCAATTTTTCTGCGGTCCCGCGCGGGGCTTGATTCGCTCACCGCCGCGGAAGCAGCAACCTCCGCCGCTCTCGCTGGCTGAGTTCGGTGTCCTTGGAACGCACGTAGACGAGGGCCGGGCGACCACCCGTCTCCTGCTCACGGACCGGCTCACCCTTGATCATCTTTTCGGTCAGATAACCCTTCATTCGCCGGTTGAAGGTGTCCTTCAACAGCGGCTCACCCAGGACGGACTCGTGCAGGTCGCGCAGTTGGCCGAGGGTGAACGAGTTGCCGAGCAGGCGATAGGGATCGGGCGTTGCCTCATAGTGCGAGCGCATCCGCTGAACCGCAGCGGCGAGCATGTCGTCGTGGTCGAAGACCAGGTGTCGCCGGTCGACCAAGCGGCCCGCCTCGTCAACAGCGAGCAGGTCTCCGCTTGCGTCAGCGAGGGCCTGGACCGGCAGCGCGAGCACGTGGAGTGCGGACATGACCCAGCCGCGCTGGTCGCGGCGCGGATCGTCGTACATCTTGAGCAGTCGGGGCTCGGCGACGGCGTCCTCGATGCCGACCTTCTCCGACAGGGTGGCTCGTACGGCGTCGGCGAAAGTCTCACCCTTGCGCACGAATCTGCCGGGCAGGACCAGGCCGCGCGGACTGCGGGAGCGCTGCTGGACCAGCACCTTGAGTCGGTCTCCGACGTTTCTGTCGGTGGTCGTGTCTACAGTCAGAAGTGCGACATCGACGGCGACACTTGGTTGGGGGTAGCTGCTCAACGAGCTCGGCGGCGACATATGGACAAGGTTAGTGCACATCTGCCCGAATATGCAGCGACGTGCTAATCTTTTCGCTTAAGGCGCAAATGTGCGCGAAGGGGGTATGGCCATGAACGACATCAATCGCGATCTGCCTGAGGTCACCTTGGGCTGGGTCACGCTGGGCCAGCAGCTGGCCGGCTACATCGCCACCATGAGTGGCGACGAGGACCACCTGATCATCGAAACTCCCGCCATCCCGGGGGAGGTGACTCCCTATGTCCAGTTCTGCTGCATCGGCGACGACGGCTGGCGCGTGGAGGTCTCCGGCAATCGGGTGCTGGCTGAGCAGTTCCAGCTGTCAGCGGCTGAGCTCGAGGCGCTCATGCTCCTCGGGTGGAACCTGCCCGAGGACGACGACAAGTGCCCCAACCTCTGGGTTCACGGCGACGACCCGGCAACGCTGGCGCGGATGGCGTGCGCGGCGCTGTCCGGTCAGTTCCAGGTGCCGTTCCCCGAGTTCCTCACCGTGAACGGCTGGGGACCAGCTGCCCAGGACATCGCGGCGATCGGGCTCATCGCCTCCCGTGAAGTGCCGACTGACGTCGTGGACCTCGACGACGGCCCGCCGATCGGGCCTCCGACGGAATGGGCCCAGCGCTCTGAGTCGCGGGAAGAGCTCATCGAGCTGGTCCGCGAATCCCTCGGCCACCTCTTCGAGGAGGTTCCCCCGCAGGATGACGACGAGGACTTCGTCATCACCCACGACGGCACGCCGATCTATGTCCGGGTCAGCCCCGGGATGCCGATGGTGGAGATCCTCACCCGCCTGGCCCATGACGTCCGCAGTCGTCGACAGGCCGCCCTCGAGGTCAGCGTGCTCAACCGCACCCACCCGATGGTCAAGTTCTTGCTTCATGACCGCTCGGTGCTGCTGGTGCTCTCCATCCCGGCCATGCCGTTCGCGCACCACCACCTCGCAGCTCTGCTGCCGGACTTCATCTCCACGCGCGACGAAGTCATCGACGACCTGGTGCTCCGCACCCAGGGAAGGAAGGCATGACCATGAACCTCACCACTGCCCAGACCGACCGCGCAGTCGGCGTACTCCTCGGCCTCGCGGCTGGGGACGCCCTCGGTGTGCCCTACGAGTTCGCCCGCCCGCCGGCCGCCGACGAGTTCGCCGAGATGACGGGCGGCGGGCTGGGCAACTTCGCACCGGGGGAGTGGAGCGACGACACATCGATGGCGCTCTGCATCGCCGAAATCGCTGCCACCGGTGCCGACCTCACCTCGATCGAGGCGCTCGACGCTATCGCCGGAGGCTTCCTGCGCTGGTACGACGACGGCCCCGCCGACATCGGCATCCAGACCAGCGCGGTGCTCGGGGCCACGCGTCGACGCCTCGACTCGGGTGAGAGCGGTACGGCGACCGTGATGACGGCGGTCGCCGCGGACCACGCCCGTCGCAACCCACGCTCAGCCGGCAACGGCGCATTGATGCGCACCGCGCCCGTGGCGCTGGCCCACCTCGAGGACCGCGAGCAGGCAGCACGCGCTGCCCAGCTGATCGCATCACTGACCCATGGCGACCCACTGGCGACCGAGTCCTGCATCCTCTGGGGAGAAGCGATCCGGGTTGCCGTGCTGGAAGGCCGCATCGACTTCTGTGCGGGCCTTGACCTGCTTCCTCCCGAGCGTCGCCAGCAGTGGCAGGACTGGATCGACGAGGCGATCACGAGCCCGGCTGGTCGGTTCACGCCCAACGGGTTCACCGTGACCGCGTTGCAGGCCGCAGTCGCCGCCATTCACGCGACGCCGGTTCCCGAATTGGATCCGACTGCACATCGATTCCCGTGCCTGCACCTCCAGGACGCGCTGCACGCGGCGGTGCGCATCGGGAACGACACCGACACCGTTGCCGCCATCGCCGGCGGCCTGCTCGGTGCGCGGTGGGGCGCAAGTGCTGTTCCGTGGCGTTGGCGCCGTGCTGTGCACGGCTGGCCCGGTCGAGACGGCCATGGCCTGACTGAGCTCGGCACCCTGACCGTGCGTGGCGGGAAGCCCGATTCTGCGGGGTGGCCCGGTGTCACCGACGTGACCTACTTCGAGAGCGCCTCGCGCGACGTCGTACCCCACCCGGTTGACCCCGGCGTGCTGCTCGGCACCCATCGTTCCCGCGGGCACGGCGCCACCGCCGTCGTCGCCGCCTGTCGAGTCGGCCGCGACCAGTCCTGCCACGACGGTGCTGCTGTGGTCGCCGAGTCGCGGCTGATGGATCGTGACGACCCGGACGACAACCCCAACCTGCACTTCGCCTTGTACGACGCCGCCGATGCGGTGCGTGGACTGCGAGCCGAGGGGCACACGGTCTTCCTGCACTGTGTCGCGGCCGAGCAACGCACGCCCTCCATCGCCGTCACCCTCTCGGTGCTGCTCGGCCAGGACCC
>DATCYH010000817.1:0-5389 GCA_036570405.1 Nocardioides sp. | reverse complement strand
CAAGACCATCATCGGGCTGCTGAAGCCCGACCAGGGCTCGATCATCATCGAGGGCACCGACCTGGCCACGTGCTCGGAGAAGGAGCTCTACGAGATCCGCAAGCTGTTCGGGGTGCTGTTCCAGGACGGTGCGATGTTCGGCTCGATGAACCTCTACGACAACATCGCCTTCCCGCTGCGTGAGCACACCAAGAAGTCGGAGTCGGAGATCCGCGTCATCGTGATGGAGAAGCTGGACCTGACCGGTCTGCTGGGGACCGAGGACAAGCTGCCCGGCGAGATCTCCGGCGGCATGCGCAAGCGTGCCGGCCTGGCCCGAGCGCTGGTGCTGGACCCCGAGATCGTGCTCTTCGACGAGCCCGACTCCGGCCTCGACCCGGTCCGCACAGCGTTCCTGAACCAGCTGATCATCGACCTCAACGCCCAGATCGACGCCACGTTCCTCATCGTCACCCACGACATCAACACCGCGCGCACCGTGCCCGACAACATCGGCCTGCTCTACCACAAGCACCTGGCGATGTTCGGCCCGCGCGAGATGCTGCTGGCCTCGGAGGAGCCGGTGGTGCGCCAGTTCCTCAACGCCCAGCGCGTCGGCCCGATCGGCATGTCGGAGGAGAAGGACGCCGACGAGCTGGCGGCCGAGGTCGGCCAGGAGCTGCCGCCGTTGCCGCCGATCCCGATGCAACTCGAGCCCTCCAACGGCATCCCCCGGCGCTCCCAGCGCGAGCCGGGCGCCTGGTGCCGCGAGCACGGCGTGCCCCCCCCGCCGGGCTCCTTCGACAGCGAGGTGGCGACGGCCTCAGACCCTCGCACTCCAGCGGAGGCCACTCGACGCACCAGCGGTCGACCTACGCCCGCCGTCGTCTGACGGCACAGCAACCAGGCCTCTCCAGACACCGTCACCAACCTAGAGGAATGCTCATGAACGCCCCTTCGGTCTCCACCCTGGAGATCCGCCGCCCCGCCGACGGCCGTGCACTCCGATCGATTCCGATCGTCGACGGCGACCGCGTGCGCTCCGCGGCCCTGGAACTGCGTGAGGCACAGGTCGCGTGGCACGACATCGGTCCCGCGGCGCGCGCCTCGTGGCTTCGCAAGTGGCGCGGATGGATCCTCGACCACACCGACGAGCTCACCGACCTGCTCGTCGCAGAGACCGGCAAGGTCCGCCCGGATGCCCTGGTGGAGACGACCGGCTCGTGCGAGTTCATCTCCTTCTACGCCGATCATGCAAAGGAGTTCCTCGCCCCTGAACGAGTCGGGGCAGGTGGGTTGCTCAGCCTCCCGAAGCGATTGACCCGCAGTTATCGACCCTACCCGTTGGTCGGACTGATCATCCCGTGGAACTTCCCGATCACTCTGTTCCTGATGGACGCAGCGCCCGCGCTCGCAGCAGGGTGTGCGGTGCTCACCAAGTCCTCGGAGATGACCCCGCTGACCTGCGCGCGCGTCATCGAGGGGTGGCAGGAGATCGGGGCCCCGCCGGTCCTGCGACACGTCGCCGGGGCAGGGGAGACCGGTGAAGCCGTCGTAGAGGCCGTCGACTTCGTCCAGTTCACCGGCTCGACGTCGACCGGCCGCCGGGTGGCCACGCGTTGCGCCGAGCTGCTCAAGCCGGTCAGCCTGGAGCTGGGAGGCAAGGACGCAGCCATCGTGCTCGAGGACGCCGACCTGGATCGGGCCGCACACGGGATCGTCTGGGGCGGGATCTTCAACTCCGGTCAGGTCTGCATCTCGGTCGAGCGGGTCTACGTAGTGGACGAGGTCTACGACCGGTTCGTCGAGAAGGTGTCCGCGGCGCTCGAATCGTTGAAGCAGGGGTCTCGGGCCCGCGACGACGTCGGTGCCATGGTGACCCTCGGGCAGGTCGACACGGTCGAGCGGCACGTACGGGAGGCCGAGCAGTCCGGCGCACGCGTGCTCGTGGGCGGGGCGAGGGGCAAGGAGGGGAACTTCTTCGCTCCCACGCTCCTCGTCGACGTCGATCACAACATGACGTGCATGACCGAGGAGACCTTCGGGCCGACGCTGCCTGTCATGCGAGTCTCCGACGAGGCCGAGGCCGTAGCCCTGGCCAACGATTCCGAGTACGGGCTCTCGGCGACCGTGTGGACACGTGACGTCGCCCGCGGTCGCCGTATCGCCGGCCAGCTCGAGGTCGGCGCAGTCAACATCAACGACGTCTTCAGCAACCTCTTCGCTGTGGAGCTACCCCACAGTGGCTGGAAGTCCTCGGGCCTGGGAGCACGCCTCGGCGGCGCGCAGGGTCTGCGCAAGTACTGCCGGGTCCAGGCCATCACCGAGCCGAGGTTCCCGCTGACCACTAAGGAACTCACCTGGTACCCGTACTCCGCACGGCGTACGGCAATCGCCGCCCGAGTGCTGCGCCTGGCCGCCGGCCGTGGCCTGCGCCAGCGACTCGGGCTTTGAAAGGAACAGCAGCCATGACGACAACGAACGCGCGACGAGTGGTCGCCATCACCGGGGGTGCCCGGGGAATCGGCTACCACACCGCAGAAGAGCTCATCCGGCGCGGACACCGGGTGGCTATCGGCGACATCGACGAGCGCCAGCTCAAGGTGGCCGCCGAGGAGCTGGGCCTCGACGTCGCGGTGCGTCTTGATGTGACCGACCCGGCGTCCATCGAATCGTTCCTCGACGTGACCGAGGAGGCGCTGGGGTCCGTCGACGTCTTCATCAACAACGCGGGCGTCATGCCGACGGGGCACGTGCACGAGGAGGCCGACGAGGTCACCCGTCGGCAGGTGGAGATCAACGTGCTGGGAGTCATCTTCGGTACCAAGATCGCCCTGCAGCGGATGCTGCCCCGGCGCCACGGCCACATCATCAATACTGCCTCATTGGCCGGGGAGCTCCCGGTCCCGGGGCTCGCGACCTACTGTGGCACCAAGTTCGCAGTCATCGGGTTCACAGAGGCCGCCCGGCAGGAGTACCGCAGGTCGGGCATCACGCTGTCCACGGTGCGTCCGACCTTCACCAACACTGAGCTGGTCTCGGGGACGAGCGGGGCGAAGGGCATGCGCAACGCGGAGCCGCAGGAGATCGCGCGCGCTACCGCCGACCTCATCGAACGCCCGCGACCTTTCGTGCGAGTCACACGTGTCGCGGGGACGATGGTGGCGGCGATGAAGTTCGTTCCCGATCGGGTCGCAACCCAGCTCGGGGCGATGCTCGGGACCGACACCGTCTTCCTCGACCGCGTAGATGCCGCGGCGCGTCAGGCCTACGTGGAGCGGATCGGTCGCAGCTGATGCCACCGGCGTAATCTCGCGTCACGCAGCCATCCGGGACGACCGCGAGCCACGCCGCTCGTGGTCGTCTCCAGCCCCCGGCCTAACTCCGGTTCTGGTCTCCCTCGGTGAGGGATGCTGCCGGGTGAGTGAAGGCCGGCCGCCCGGCCTTGATGGGGGACAGCTGCTGGTAGTCGGCGCCCAGCGGGGGACGTTCGTCCGGCTGGCCCTTGTTGGGCCACAAGGAGGAGGCCCGCTCGGCCTGCGCGGTGATCGTCAGCGAGGGGTTGACGCCCAGGTTCGCCGAGATGCTGGACCCGTCCACGACGAAGATCCCGTCGTGGCCGTAGAGGCGGTGGTAAGGGTCGATGACCCCCGTTTCCGGGGAGTCCCCGATGGCGCACCCGCCGATGAAATGAGCGGTCATCGGGATGTTGGCGATCTCCCCCGTGGATCCGCCGGCCACGCCGTTGATCTTTTCGGCGACGCGACGGGTGGCCTCGTTGCCCACGGGGATCCAGGTGGGGTTGCGTGCTCCGTGGCCGGGTCCCGAGGTGATCGTGTGGCGACCGAGGAGGTTCCTCTTCGACCGCACCGTGATGGAGTTGTCCAGCGTCTGCATCACCAGCAGGATCACCGTCCGCTCCGACCACCGTCGCGGACTGAACCAGGTCAGGTGCGAGGGCTGGGTCGCGATCGTCCGCAGCCAGCGCCACCACCGGGGGCCGCGGCCGTCCCCATCGGTGAGGGCGGTCTGGAGCAGGGACATGGCATTGCTGCCCTTGCCATAGCGCACCGGTTCGATGTGGGTGAACTCGTCGGGGTGGATCGAGGAGGTGATAGCCACGCCACGCGTGAAGTCGCTGGATCGATCGCGGGACTTCGCCCCGAGGATCGATTCGGAGTTGGTGCGGGTCAGCGTGCCTAGCCGGTCGGAGATGTTCGGCAGGGAGCCAGTGGCCTTGAGTCGGTGGAGCAGCTTTTGGGTGTTGTAGGTGCCCGCTGCGAAGACGACCTGGTTGGCCGTGAATGACTGCCGGTTGCGGCGCCGGCGCACGGACCTGCCGGTGCGGACGGCGTCGACGACGTACCCGCTTCCCCTGCGCGGGCGCACGTCGACCACGGTGGTCAGGGGATATAATTCAGCCCCGAGCTTCTCCGCGAAGTACAGGTAGTTCTTGTCCAGGGTGTTCTTCGCCCCGACCCGGCACCCGGTCATGCACGACCCGCACTGGGTGCAGCCGGTGCGGCGCGGCCCCGCCCCGCCGAAGAACGGGTCGGGCACCTCTTTGCCGGGCTCTCCGAAGAAGACGCCTACGGGGGTGAGCGTGAAGGTGTGCTCCACACCCATGTCGCGCGCGACCTCGCGTAGCACCTCGTCCGAAGGCGTCACGTGGGGGTTCTGCGTGACACCCAGCATCTGCCGTGCCGTCCGGTAGTGCGGGTCCAGCTCGGCGTGCCAGTCGGTGATATGCGCCCACTGTGGATCGTTGAAGAACGGGGCAGGGGGTTGGTAAAGGGTGTTCGCGTAGTTGAGCGACCCTCCACCGACCCCGGCGCCCGCCAAGATGACGACGTCGCGCAGCAGGTGGATACGCTGAATGCCGAAGCAGCCGAGCCGTGGCGCCCAGATGAACCGACGGGTGTCCCAAGACGAGGCGGGCAGGTCGTCGGTGTCGTAGCGCTTGCCCGCTTCGAGCACCCCGACGCGGTATCCCTTCTCCGCCAAACGCATGGCGGTTACCGAGCCGCCGAAGCCGGAGCCGATGATCAGCACGTCGTAGTGGGTTGAGGTCATGGGATGTGGAACCTTTTCGTGAGGAGGCGACATGAGCGGCGCACGAGAGCGGAAGGTCCGCCGATCTGACGGATCTGCGTGCAGTAAGGCTTCCGCCTACGAGAGCAGAGTGAAGCCGAAGGGATCGGGCAGCAAGCGCCGACGGCTGCAAGACCCATGTGGGTCACCCCCGACGCGGGGAGCGGCGACGCGGATGGCACACCCGGTAGAAGAAGTCGACTCGCTGGTTCATGTCACTCCTTTCAGACGATGACTGTCGAGGCTGTCACGTCGGCGGAGTCGGCGTCTTGTGCTCTCGTCCAACGCTGAGGCCCCCGGCGGGGCTCGGCGCACAACA
>DATCYH010000816.1:0-3372 GCA_036570405.1 Nocardioides sp. | reverse complement strand
GGCTTCGTCGCGGCAACCTTCGGGGCCGCGTGCGAGACCGGCCTGTCGGCGGCGTACTCGATCTCGCAGTACTTCGGCTGGCAGTGGGGCAAGTTCGTCAGGAACAAGGAGGCCGCACACTTCCACCTCGTGCTGGTGGTGGTCACCCTCCTGGCGGTCGGGGTGCTGGTCACCAGGGTCGACCCGATCATGGTCACCGAGTTCTCGGTGGTGTTCTCGGCCGTGGCCCTGCCGTTGACCTACTTCCCGATCCTGGTGGTGGCCAACGACCGTGACTACATGGGCGAGCACACCAACGGTCGGCTCGCCAACGTGATGGGCCTGATCTACCTGTTCCTGGTGATCGTCGCTGCGGCAGCGGCGATCCCGCTGATGATCATCACCAAGATGGGCACGATCTGAACGGACCCGCACGAAGGAGCGGGGGATCGACGCCCGGTGTGTGTGAGCTGGCGCTAGGCGTGGGTGAGTTCCCGGAGCTCGCTGCGGACCTCGAGACGTCCGGCCGACCAGTCCCAAGCGACGACGTCGTCGATCGCGACCTGTCCGGTGTGCCGATGCAGCCACCGGACCAGGTGGCTCAGCACGGCTGGCCCCATGTGGCGGCTCCGGTCATAACCCAGCATCGTGCCGGGCCGCGCGCGTCCCACGATCAGGTGGCGGCACTCCAGGTCGCCTCCCCGGTTGCTGACGCGGACGTCGAGCACCCGTCCGAGCTCCTCTCCGTCGTGGTGCACGGTCATCCCAAGGAGATGGTCCAGTCGTCGGTACGTCGGACCCGACTCGTCGTGGGTGGGCTTGCGAAGCAACCCGTCGCGGAGGACCGAGAGGCGCACGGCGTAGTCCACCTTGGCGACCAGGGCCATGTCGAGGCGCCAAGGAGTCGTTCGGTTCGCCTGCTGTGTCCCGAGCCTGCGCCACTGCTCGAGCAGGCTCCCACCCAGGCGGCCGGAGAAGCGTGGCAGCAGCGCCGCCGGACCTGCCAAGATGCCACTGATCCGCAACGACCCGATGTCGTCCTGGGCCAGTTCCAGGTCGTCGACCTTGCAGACCATGTAGCCGTCGGCATCGATCACCTGCCGGTCGAGCAGGTTCAGCACGGCGTCGAACTCGCCGCCCTCCCTCATGTGGTTCCGCACCGGGTCCTCCTTGCTGCTGGTGTGCGACTAGGTACCCCGGGCGTCGACCGACATTCAGCCGCTCGTCCAGCGCTCGTCCAACCACGCTCACAGCCATGCGCACAGCCACTCTCACAGCCATTGGGCGGGCCCCGTGTGGCGAGTGGACGGGTGGGTACCGGCTTCAGACATCTGACCGAGAGACCTATGCGACGAAGAGGATGGCGATCGTCATGGCGAAGAAGGAAGATCCCGGCCCCAGCGTGAAGGACAAGGAGCTCTACGAGGAGATCCGCGAGGACGGGGCGAGCAAGGAGAAGGCGGCACGGATCGCCAACGCGGCAGCCAACAGCTCGCGCTCCGAGGTGGGTCGCAAGGGCGGCAAGTCCGGCGACTACGAGGACTGGACCGTGGACGAGCTCCAGGACAGGGCCGCGGAGATCGGCATCGACGGACGCTCGTCGATGAACAAGGACGAGCTGATCACCGCGCTGCGTAATCACTGAGGGGCAACCACTGAGTGGCAACCACTGGGAGGCAGGAGATGACCGCATTCGGCTACACCCTGATGACCGAGCAGGCTGGCCCGCTGGAGTTGGTCGAGCACGCGGTGGCAGCCGAGGAGGCGGGCTTCGACTTCCTCGTCATGAGCGACCACTACTCGCCTTGGCTGGTCGAGCAGGGCCACGCTCCCTATGCCTGGAGCGTGCTGGGCGCGGTCGCCCAGGCCACGTCCCGGATCCCGATGATGACCTACGTGACCTGCCCGACCATGCGCTACCACCCTGCCGTGATCGCGCAGAAGGCCGCCACGATGCAGTTGTTGTCGCGAGGCAGGTTCACCCTCGGCCTCGGCAGCGGTGAGAACCTCAACGAGCACGTGATCGGCCAAGGATGGCCGATGGTCGACACCCGTCACGAGATGCTCGCCGAGGCGATGGCGATCATCTCCGCCCTCCTCGAGGGTGGGCTGGTCGACTTCCACGGTGACCACTTCGACGTGGACTCAGCACGGCTGTGGGACCTGCCCGAGGAACCGGTCAGGCTCGCGCTCGCCTCCGGTGGCCCGAAGGCGGTCGCTCGCTGCGCACCCCTGGCCGACGACCTGATCGCCACGGCCCCCGACGGCGAACTGTTGAACGTCTGGAACGCCACCGAGGGTGCGCCGGCGATCGGTGCAGGGGGCGCCCGGGCCATCGGCCAGCTCCCGATCAGCTGGGACTCCTCGGATGCTCAGGCCGCGACGGAACGAGCGCACTCGCAGTTCCGTTGGTTCGGTGGGGGATGGCAGGTCAACAGTGACCTTCCGACCACTGCGGGATTTGCGGGCGCCTCCCAGTTCGTCCGGCCCGAGGACGTGGCCGAATCCATCCCGTGCGGGCCTGACCTGGACCACATCGTCGACGCGGTCCGGCCGTGGTGGGAGGCGGGGTTCAGCGACATTGCCCTGGTGCAGGTGGACGGGTCGACGAACCCGCAGTTCTTGGCGGAGGCTGCGCGGCCACTCCTGGCCGAGTTGCGTGCGGCCTCAGCCTGACTCGTAGCTGGGGGCGCGGGGGTGCACCGGATGATCTGGCAACTCTTCCGCATGCCCTGCGCCGGATTGGGCACCGAGGGTGCATGACTGAGATGAACAACCAGGACAGTGCCCGGCGCGAAGCGCTCCAGCGTGTGGTCGAGCGGGTGACCGCCTGGCAGGAGACCGCCACCGAGGGAACCATCCACGACGAGCTCGACAAGGGCCTGCGTGAAGCAGGCGTGACCCTGACCCCCGAGCAGCGCGACCATGTCGCCAAGGAGATCTCCGAAGGCCGCGATGTCGACGTCGAGGCCTTGGCCGCCGATGGCACCGGAGATGGTCCGGCCTGACTGGGCCGACCGACCACTGGGTACAGGCCGCAGATGACTGCCGTAGAAACAGGTCGCGTCACCACTGACATTCCCGCCCGGCTCGACCGCCTGCCGTGGGCCAGGTGGCACTGGTTGGTTGTGATCGGCCTGGGGACCGTGTGGATTCTCGATGGTCTCGAGGTGACCATCGTCGGCTCGATGTCTGCTGCGCTCAAACCGGAGGGCCCCGGGTTGGGCCTGAGCAACTTCGACGTGGGCCTGGCCGGTGCGATGTACGTCGCCGGTGCCTGCACAGGCGCGTTGTTCTTCGGTCAGCTCACTGACAGGTTCGGGCGCAAGAAGCTCTTCCTGCTGACCTTGGGCGTCTACACCGTCGCGACGGTGCTGACCGCATTCTCGATGA
>DATCYH010000815.1:0-2417 GCA_036570405.1 Nocardioides sp. | reverse complement strand
GCTGTAGCTGGACGGGGCCTGGCGCGATCTCGGATGCGCTGGACACGGCGGAGCGGATCTGCTCCTTGTATGCCCTGGTCTGGGTCGACGCCGTAGTGCGGACGGTGTAGATCTCGCTCGGTGCAGCGGTCTCATCGGCCGCGGCCACGAGGACCCGTGAGGTGGCCGCATGGCGCTTGGTGCACCACACCGACACCAGATCTTCGGTGCGCAGACGCGTCGCCAGTGGGTAGGCGTAGTTGTCCAGGTCGGCCATGTCGACCAGATCCCGGCCCGGCGGGAGCCCGACGTCGAGGACCAGCGTCCAGGGACCTGTCCTGATCATGGCGGGTGCGAGCAGGTCGGCAGTGTCCTTGAGGTAGTCCCGCAACCGAACCTGGTCGGGGTCGGTGGCCTTGTTCCAGCTGGCCAGGCGTGGGTTCTTCCTCAGCGTGAGGCCTTCGCCTGCGGGGCGGGCGTACCAGCGAGCGGTCGTCATGGGCGCTGGACCGCGCCCGCCTGGTCGACCCACCAGACCTCGATCTGCGCCGCGGCGAGCGAGCCGGCCGTCTCGGCGTGCAGGTCGCGGTAGCGCGGGAAGTCGGGGAGGGCGATGACGCTGCGCCACTGCGGCTCCTTGCCTCGCAGACGCATGGCGGCGAGCACGGCCTGGGAGTACCAGTGGCCGGCCTGCGTGCTCGGGCTCGTGCGCTTGATCTCTCCTGCCCGCGCGGGGTCGGCGTAGCCGCGGCTCGGGTATCCCTTCACTTCGACTCCGGCGGTCTGGTCATCGCGGGAGGCGATCACGTCTATCCCGTGCTCCTTGGTCGCGGTGTTGGCCACCGACAGAATCCGCCATCCCTCTCCGGCCAGCGCCGTCACCAGCGCCGCCTGGACGTTGGCTTCGGTGTGCCACTCCCCTCCGGGCTCGGTCGCCGTGGCGGGATCGCGACGAGGCGGCCGCGATGCCGATGGTGTGGCGAGCGCGGGACGATCCGCCGGCGGTGTCGTGCGCGTCTCGATGTCGCCGGCGACCTCGTAGCCCAGTGCCGCCAGGTGCCGGCGCGCCGTGTTGGACATGAACTCCGATCGCGGGATCCCGGTGGCCACCTCGAATGCCTGGATCACCGGGAACCACGTGTCGTTCACCCGCACGGCGTGCTTGCGGATCGCGTCGGGCGCGACGTCGAGGAGGCGGCTCTCGACGCCCTCACGGCTCAGCTCGTAGCGCTGACCGTCCAGGGTGAACTGGATCGACGCGCGGCCCTGACTGCTCATGGGCCGAAACTACGGCAACCGGCCGACACGACGAGACCGGTTCCCCCGCATCGGCGGTCCGATCCGTCGGCCGACTGTTCGAACACTTGTTCTACCCTAGGTGGCATGGCGGGCGGTTACGGGCGCGGGGCTGGCATCCCCTTGAAGGACCGGGTGCGCGTCGACCAGCCGACGGAGCCGGCGCAGCAGCCGATGAGCGCGGCCGGGTCGGAGCATCCGGGGCGGCACTGCTGGGTCAGCGTGCCCGTCGACGCCTCGCACCCACGCCCGGGCCTGCTGCTGGAGTGGCGCCGCGCTGGCCACCTGTGGGAGGGCCGGGTCGTCTACGTCGCGCAGCTGAGGCCTGGGCGGTGGGCCACTGTCGAGGAGTGGATCCCGGCCGAGCTGCTCACGACCGAGTGAGCGACGTCGTGTCTGCCAATCCGCCGAAGAACGACGCGTGGCGGCCGTACGGCGACGTGCGTTTCGTGCTGATCCGAAACTCGGGCCGGCTCAAGCCGTCCCGGGGGCTGATCCTCGACTGGAAGCGCGAGGGCCGACGCTGGGAGGCTCTGGTGGTCTGGCATGACGACGCGGCCCTCAAGCCGGTGGTCAAGATGGACTGGCTGCGCACTGAGGATCTGATCCCGGTACCGGTCGACCCGAACTGGACCGGCCCAAGTCGCTGAGGTCTAACCCGTTCGGTCGCGCGACGCCGAGCTCGCCAGCATCGTCGAGGTCTTCCACGAGTAGCGAACGTTCAGCCGGTCCAGCATCGACCGTTCGGTGTGGGCGCTGCGCATTGTCGCTCACTCGGTGCGCGGCGCGTTGGCCCACGTGAGCAGGTCGGGCGCTGCACCCAGCACGCGCTCGACGCTCACGGCCCACGTCCAGTCGACGCGGACGACCGGCGGCTCGGTGGTCAGGGTGATCATCGGAGGTTCCTCCTTTGTCGGTTCGGTTGGAGACCTAGGAACTCTCGACAGAGTAGGTGCGGGTTCCGGCCCAAATCGGGTTATCCACAGGCGTCGCTAGGGCCGTCATCGGCGGGGTGCGGAGGCCCCGGCTGCCGGGGTGGGAATCGCGCGCTGCGTGGAACGCACGGGGCCCGGCACGAAGGACTCGTCGAGCTGCTTGGCGCCTCCGTCTCCTCTGGCAGCGCAGGTCGTGACGTCGGTGAT
>DATCYH010000814.1:0-2214 GCA_036570405.1 Nocardioides sp. | reverse complement strand
GGCGGCGCGGCGGGCGAGCCACGGCAGCGGGCCTGGCTGCGCACCGACGCAGCGATCCCTGAGGGTGAGCTCCACCAGGCCTCGGCGCTCGCCTACGCCTCCGACATGCTCCTGCTTTCCACGGCGCTTGCCCCGCACCGGATGACGCTCCAGAAGGGCATGCAGTTCGCCACCGTGAACCACACCATCTGGTTCCACCGCCCGATGCGCGTCGACGAGTGGTTCTACTACGACATGACCAGTCGCTGGGCCGGCTCGGCACGGGCGCTGTGCCACGGGGAGATCTTCGACGGCTCCGGTCGCCTCTGCGCATCGACGGCGCAGGAGGGCCTGCTGCGCCTGAGTCGCTCCTGAGTCGGCGACCCACGACCGGCGCGCAGATCGCCGACCTGTCGTGAAAGTGCGAGTCTCGACTGCACTGTCACGACGGGTCGGCGTCTGGATTTCGCTCAGATGTCGGTGATCCGCACTCCGGCATGCGCCTTGTAGCGACGGTTCATGCTGATCAGGTTCGCCGTGAGCGCCTCGACCTGATGGGCGTTGCGCCGGCGACCGGCGTACACACCATGCACGCCCGGGATCGTCTCGGCGAGCGCCTGGACCAGGTCGGTCGCCTCGCGCTCGTCGCCGAGCACCAGGACGTCGGTGTCGACGCTCTCGGCGTCAGGCGCATCGAGCAGCACGGCGCTGACGTTGTGGAACGCGCCCACGACGTTGCTCTCCGGCAGCAGCGCTGCCGCCTGCTGGGTGGCCGACCCCTCCTCGACGTGGAGGGCGTAGGCCCCCTGCTTGTCGAAGCCGAGCGGGTTGACGCAGTCCACCACAACCTTGCCGGCCAGGTCCGGAGCGAGTTCCTTGAGCAACTCGGCGTGCCCGTCCCACGGCACGACGACCAGCACGACGTCGCCGGCAGCGGCCGCGCCGGCGTTGTCCGAACCGGTGACGAACCCGTCGGTCAGCGCCACGAGCTCGGCGGCAGTGGCCTGTGCCTTCTCGGCCGTTCGGCTGCCGACCACCACCCGCAGGCCGGCTGCCGCGAAGCGCCGGGCCAGGCCACGTCCCTGAGGACCGGTGCCGCCCAGGACGGCGATGGTGAGACCGGTGAGGTCGCTCATGAGGCGTACTCCTTGAGGAGGCTGATGTCCTTGACCCGGTCGGCATGAGTGGCGGCGAGCGGGGTGGCATTGAGCGTCGTGGTCCCGCTCTCGGCGAAGGCCGCGACGCGCTCGGCGACATGGCCGGGCGCCCCGATCAAGGCAACGCCGTGCAGCAGTTCTGCCGGGACTGCGGCGGCAGCCTCGGCCTTCTTGCCCGAGAGGAAGAGGTCCTGGATCGTCTCGGCCGCCTCGCCGAAGCCGTAGCGTCCGGCCAGGTCGTTGTAGAAGTTCTTCCCCTTCGCGCCCATGCCTCCGATGTAGAGGGCCAGGTGCTCGCGCACCTGCTTCTCCCCGGCGGCCAGGACGTCGGCGTCCTCGCTGATCAGCACCTTGGTGTCGACCAGGATCTGCAGAGGCGGGAGGTCGGCCGACCGCTTGGCGGCACCAGCCGCGAGCGGCTCACCGAACGCGGCCTCGGCCGCCTCGGGCAGATAGAAGATGGGCTCCCATCCCTCGCAGATCTCTGCAGCCAGCTCGACGTTCTTGGGCCCCAGGGCCGCGAGGACGATCGGGATGCTCGAACGAACCGGGTGGTTGATCAACTTCAGCGGCTTGCCCAGACCGGTCCCGCCCTGCTCCTTGGTCAGCGGCAGGTCGTAGTACTTGCCGTGGTGCTCGACCTTCTCGCGACGCCACACCTGCCGGCAGATGTCGACGACCTCACGGGTGCGGCCGAGCGGCGCGTCGTACTTGACGCCGTGGAAGCCCTCGACGACCTGAGGACCGGACGCGCCGATGCCGAGGACGAAGCGCCCGTCGGACACATAGTCGATGCCGGCCGCGGTCATGGCCAGCAGTGAGGGGGTGCGCGAATAGATGTTGAGGATGCTCGTGGCGATCTCGAGGGTCGAGGTCTTCGCAGCGACGAAGCCGAGCTGGCTCACCGAGTCGAAGGTGTAGGCCTCGGGGAGGAGCACGATGTCGAGGCCGACCGCCTCGAACTCACGCAGCTCCTCGACCGTCTCGTTGAAGCCACCGGAGTAGGCCATCGGCATACCGATCTTCATGGGTCCGTCCTTCCGCGCCGCGGCCTCCCGCGGCGGTTCGATTCCGTGTC
>DATCYH010000813.1:0-6050 GCA_036570405.1 Nocardioides sp. | reverse complement strand
CGGCACCGGCACCGGCTTCGGCCTGGTCGAGCTGATCCAAGCCGTCGCCCCGGGGGCACGAATGGGCGGGGCAGAGATGTCGCCGATCTGGTACGCCACAGCCTTCACGACCGGAGTCCTGATCACCCTCGGCGCATCCTGGCTGCCCACCCGCAAGGCGACCCGGGTCAGCCCGCTGGCGGCACTGCGACCGGACACCGGCATCGACGCACGCACCGCTTCGGGTCGACTCCAGCTCTTCCTCGGCATCGCCCTGGTCGCGAGCGGAATCGCCGGCCTGGCGGCCGCGATCGGAAGCTCAAGCGTGCCGCTGATGTTGCTCGGTGGGGCCGCCACGTCGGTCGGCGTACTCGTCCTCGGTCCACGGATCGTTCCGGCACTGATCAGCCTCATCGGCGGCTCGGCTGCGCGCGTGATGGGTGCTCCGGCCCGACTCGCCGCACAGAACGCGGTGCGCAACCCACGGCGTACCGCTGCCACCACCGCGTCCCTGCTGATCGGCGTCACCCTCACCACCGCGGTCCTCACCGGCCTGGCCACTGCGCGCTCCGAGGTGGACCGGGAGATGGACGTCGACCACCCCATCGACGCGACGATCACCGCGGTGGGCGGAGGCGGGGTCGATGCCGAGATGACCCGCCGGGCCGGCGAGCTGGACGATGTCGAAGAAGTCCTGGAGGTTCCCGGGACCGTCGGTGAGGTCGACGGCATCGCTGGTCTCACGGTGTTGGCGCCGAGTCCCAGCGCGACGCTGCTCCGCAGCAAGCCGATGTTCGCGGCACCCGGTCCCGACGCGATCTTCCTCCCCTCCAACCTCGTGGAGGGTGTCGAGCTGACGGGGCGGGTCACCCTCACCGTGGGCGACCGGAGCCGGACCTTGACCCTCAACACGGGTGACGACTGGGGCGAGGCCGCGCTGATCGCGCCTCAGACGCTTGCGGCGCTGACCGATCGCCCGAGCACGCAGGCCCTCTGGCTGCGCACCGACGCTTCCGCGGACGCCAAGGACCTCGGGGGTGACCTCGAGGCCATCGCTGGCGGGGCGGAGGTGTTCAGCACCCTGGAGAAGCGGGAGTACGTCGCCCTGCAGCTCAACGTCCTCGCCGGGGCGATCGTGGGCCTGCTCGGCATCGCGATCGTGATCGCATTGGTCGGGATCGCCAACACCCTGGGGTTGTCCGTGCTGGAACGGGCGCGGGAGAACGCCCTGCTCCGGGCGCTGGGCCTGACCCGACGACAGCTGCGGGTGACGCTCGCGGTCGAGGCCGTGCTGCTCTCGGTGGTGGCCACCGTCATGGGGGTCACCCTGGGCGTGGCGTTCGCCTGGGTGGGCGTGGAGACGATGCTCAGCCAGTTCGTCGATGACCTGTCGATGACGCTGCCGTGGGGGCAGCTCGCGCTGGTGATCGTGGTCTCCGCCGTGGCCGGGTTGCTGGCTTGTGTGCTGCCGGCCCGGCGGGCCGCTCGGGTCACGCCCGCAGCCGGCCTCACCATGGACTGACCGGGCTGACAACCCGGGTCACACATCACCCGGGCAGGTCACCCCGCGGTCCGGTGCACCCCGGGCCCACCCCGTCGACCCGTCGCTTGTTCACATTCCACGGTGGTCAGGATGTGAACAAGCGACGGGTCAGCGCAGGGGTGGCTCGGTCTTCTCGCGAATCTCGTCCTCGGTGACGCCGGGAGCGAGTTCGACCAGCTTCAGCCCCACCTCCTGCGCCCCACCGTCTGCACCGTCGTCTGCCCCACCATCAGCACCGCCGTCTGCACCGTCGCCAGCACGGATCACGTCGATGACTCCGAGGTCGGTGATGATCCGCTGTACGACGCCCAGGCCGGTGTAGGGCAGCGAGCACTCGTTGACGATCTTGAACGACCCGTCACGGGCGACGTGCTCCATCAGCACGATCACCTTCCTGGCGCCGTGGACCAGATCCATCGCGCCGCCCATCCCCTTGACCATCTTGCCCGGGATCATCCAGTTCGCGATGTCACCAGCCGCCGAGACCTGCATCGCGCCGAGGATCGCAGCGTCGATCTTGCCGCCACGGATCATCCCGAACGAGGCGGCCGAGTCGAAGAAGGAGGCGCCCCGGTTCAGGGTGACGGTCTCCTTGCCGGCATTGATCAGGTCCGGGTCGACCGCGTCCTCGCTCGGATAGGGACCGACGCCGAGGATGCCGTTCTCGGACTGGAGGACCAGCTCGACGCCCTCGGGGACATAGTTCGGAACCAGCGTCGGCAGCCCGATCCCGAGGTTCACATAGGAGCCGTCGCTCAGCTCGGAGGCGGCGCGGGCGGCCATCTGCTCACGTGTCCATGCCATAGGAACGCACCGTCCTCTTCTCGATCCGCTTGTCGGCGGCCTGCTCGGGGGTCAGCGCCACGACGCGCTGCACGTGGACGCCCGGAGTGTGGATCTGGTTCGGGTCCAGCTCACCGGGCTCGACCAGCTCCTCGACCTCGGCGATGGTGACCCGCCCGCACATCGCGGCGAGCGGGTTGAAGTTGCGGGCCGAGTCCTTGTAGACCAGGTTGCCGTGGCGGTCGCCCTTCCAGGCCCGCACGAGTCCGAAGTCGGCGATGATCGCCTCCTCGAGCACGAACTGCTTCTCACCCTCGGCCGTGGCGAAGGTGCGCACCTCCTTGGCCGGTGAGGCGAGTACGACGTTGCCGGACTCGTCGTACTTCCACGGCAGTCCACCCTCGGCGACCTGGGTGCCGACGCCGGTGGCGGTGAAGAAGGCCGGGATGCCCGAGCCACCTGCCCGCATCCGCTCGGCCAGCGTGCCCTGCGGCGTCAGCTCGACCTCCAGCTCACCGGAGAGGAACTGCCGGGCGAACTCCTTGTTCTCCCCGACGTACGACGAGATCATCCGGCGCAGGCGGCGGGCCTGGAGCAGTCGGCCCAGGCCCCAGTCATCCACGCCGCAGCTGTTCGAGACGGCTTCGAGATGTTCCGCGCCCTGGGCGAGCAACGCGTCGATGAGCACCGACGGGATGCCGCACAGTCCGAATCCGCCGACCGCGAGGGTCGAGCCCGACTCGATGTCGGCGACCGCTGACGCGGCGTCCTCCATCACCTTGTCCACTGGTCCTCCTGCTGGTCACTGCCCTGTCCGGGCACGCTCCTGTGCGGCACGCACGCGCGACATGGGCGCGGTACACCCATTGCGTCACCACCGACCGGGGCGCGTCAACGGTCCGAGTCGAACCGCTCGCACCGTGCACGACAATGGACGCCTGCGTTCACTCAGTGAACGCTAGGCTGCCGGTGTGGATCACCAGCTCGTCGGACGCATCGGGCGGATCCTGCGCGCCGCGGCCCAGGGCGAGCCGGGTGGCCTGAGCACCACCGAGCTCGCCTCGAGGGCCGACCTGGCCCGGCCCACCGCGCATCGCCTCCTCACCGCACTCCAGGCCGAGGGCCTGATCGACCGCGACGGCTCGGGTCACTGGACCCTGGGACCCGAGATGTTCCTGCTCGGCGCCACGGCCGCCAAGCGGTACGACGTCACCGACCTGGCTCGCGCCAGCGTGCGCCGACTGAGCGAGGACACCGGGGAGAGTGCCTTCTTCTCCGCGAGGCGCGGCGACGAGACCGTGTGCCTGCTCCGTGAGGACGGAAACTTCCCGATCCGCTCCCACGTGCTCCATGAGGGCATCCGGTTCCCCCTCGGCGTGGCCTCGGCCGGGATCGCCGTCCTGTCCTACCTCCCCGCGCGAGAGGCCCGAGAGCACCTGGTCACCCACGAGCTCACCGAACGATTCGGCCGGGCCCACTCGAGGGCGGCGATCGAGCGCAGGATGGCCGCGACACGACGTACCGGCTGGGCGTTGAACCCGGGACTGCTCGTCGAGGGCAGTTGGGGCATGGCCGCAGCCGTCTTCGGCACCGACGCGCAACCGCACTGGGCACTGAGCCTGACCGGGATCGAGCGCCGCTTCGAGGCCGACCGGCAGCCTGAGCTGGGCCGGTTGCTGCTCCAGGAGGCCCACGACCTCACCGTCCGGATCCAGCGGTCCCGGCCCGTCTGACCCACCGCATGACTACGATCACGACGTGAGCACACCCACCAACAGGGACACGACCAGGGACTGGCCGAAGGTCGAACTGCACGTCGTGACGGGCAAGGGCGGCACCGGCAAGTCCACCGTGGCTGCCGCGCTCGCACTCAGCCTGGCCAGTCGCGGCAAGGAGGTCCTCCTCTGCGAGGTCGAGGGACGCCAGGGCATCGCCCAGATGTTCGACGTCTCTCCCCTGCCCTACGAGGAGCGCCGCATCGCCGCCGGGCTGCCCGATGCGGACGGCAACCGTGGCAACGTCCACGCACTGCACATCGACGCGGAGTCGGCGCTGCTGGAATATCTCGCGATGTACTACAAGCTCGGTCGCGCCGGGAAGGCACTCGACCGGTTCGGGGTCATCGACTTCGCCACCACCATCGCCCCCGGCGTCCGTGACGTGCTGCTGACCGGCAAGGTCTTCGAGGCCGCCCGCGACGGCCGCAAGAAGGGCACCTCGAGCAAGGGCGGGCAGCACTACGACGCGATCGTGCTGGACGCTCCCCCGACCGGACGCATCGCCCAGTTCCTCAACGTCAACGGCGAGCTCGCCGGCCTCGCCAAGGCCGGTCCGATCAAGAAGCAGGCCGACACCGTGATGACCCTGTTCCGGTCTCCACGCACGGCCATCCACCTGGTCACCGTGCTGGAGGAGATGCCGGTGCAGGAGACTGCCGACGGCATCGCCGAGCTGCACGACGCACAGCTGCCCGTCGGCGGCGTGATCGTCAACCTGGTCCGCCCGCGCGATCTGAACGCCGACCAGCTGAAGGCGGTGCGCGAGGGCACAGTGGACCGCCGAGGACTCGCCGACGACCTCACGGAGGTTGGTCTCGAAGTCGACGACGCCCTCATCGACGGACTCCTCGAGGAGGGCCGGCACCACGCCGAACGCCGACAGCTCGAGGATCGGCAGCGGACCCTGATCGAGGCGATGGGCGTGCCCACCCTCGAACTGCCCCGACTGCCCTCAGGTGTGGACATGGGCGGGCTCTATGAGCTCGCCGGGATGCTGCGCGAACAGGGGATGACATGAGCACGAAGAACACCCGCGTGGGCCCGCTGGCCTCGTCGTCGCAGGCGCCCACCGAGCAGAGACTCGACATCGACGCACTGCTCGACAACCCCGCGACCGGGATCATCGTCTGCTGTGGTTCCGGCGGCGTCGGCAAGACCACGACGTCGGCGGCGCTGGCCCTGCGGGCCGCCGAGCGAGGCCGCAAGGTCGTCGTACTCACCATCGATCCGGCCCGCCGACTGGCCCAGTCGATGGGCATCGAGGCGCTGGACAACACTCCGCGACCGGTCGTCGGGATCGAGCCCGGGACCGGATCCCTCGACGCGATGATGCTGGACATGAAGCGGACCTTCGACGAGGTCGTGGAGGGCCAGGCCAGCTCGGAGAAGGCGAAGCAGATCCTGGAGAACCCCTTCTACATCGCTCTGTCGAGCTCGTTCGCGGGCACGCAGGAATACATGGCGATGGAGAAGCTGGGCCAGATCCATCGCGATGCCCAGAAGACCGGCGACTACGACCTGATCGTCGTGGACACCCCGCCGAGCCGATCGGCGCTGGACTTCCTCGACGGCAAGTTCATCCGCCTGCTGCTGGCCCCGGCCCGCGGCCCGGCCAAGCTGATGACCGCTGGCTTCTCGATGATGACCAAGGCGCTGACGAAGATCGTCGGCGCTTCGGTCCTCCAGGACCTGCAGACGTTCGTGACCGCCTTCGACACGCTCTTCGGTGGGTTCCGGGCACGTGCCCAGAAGACCTTCGAGCTGCTCCAGGCCGACGGTACGGCGTTTCTCGTCGTCGCCGCGCCCGAACCGGACGCCCTGCGCGAGGCGGCGTACTTCGTCGAGAGGCTCAGTGGCGAGGACATGCCCCTGGCCGGTCTCGTCGCGAACCGGGCGAGCGCGGCTACGATCACCACGTTGAGCGCCGACGAGGCGATGGCGGCCGCGGAGCGACTGCGCCGCCAGAA
>DATCYH010000812.1:0-3160 GCA_036570405.1 Nocardioides sp. | reverse complement strand
CCCTCGAGCATCAGCCGATCGGCATCCGTGATGAAGTCGCGACCGACCAGCTGCGAGGGGCCGGTGAGACCGGCGGGGGTGAGGAAGCGGTCCTCGACGTCGGCGAACTCCTCGCCCAGGCAGTCCATCACGTTCTGCGGGAGCGGGCGGTTGCCGATCACGCTCATCTGGCCGCGGAGCACGTGGGTGAACTGCGGCAGCTCGGTGAGCGCCACCTTCTCGAGCAGGCGCCCGATCCGGGTGTAGAGCGGGGAGTCGGCAGAGATGTTGAGGAACCGGGTGCCGGCCTCCTCCACCGAGACGGTTTCGCGGTTCGCGATCTGGGCGGCGTTGCGCACCATCGTGCGGAACTTCACCACCTTGACCGGCTCACCGGTGGAGATCCGTCGCATCGACCGGTAGTAGACCGGCCGACCCGACAAGATCAGGACCAGCAACGACGCACCGAGCACCACAGGCACCCAGATGATCGCGCTCGCCATGGTCAGGACGAGGTCGAATGCTCTCTTGTTCCTCATGATCTGAACTCCTGATTCGGGGCCGCTGGACCCTCGGACTTCGTTGTTCGAGCAGATCCGCCATTTCCCGTGACGGACACCGCGCTCACCGAGAGCCCGCGTAGCAAGAGCCAGAGCCGCGCGTCGAGGCCGATGACCTTCGACGACGGCCCCTTCCGCCCGAGCTGCTCGAGGTGAGCCGCCAGACGGGAGTAGAGGGTGTGCAGCCGGTGCCACGGCTTCTGCACGTCGGCAGGCTCCACGAGCCTGCCCGGATAGACCACGGACAGCTGGGCGCCGTGGCGGGCGGTGATCTCGCGCAGCCGGTGCTCGATGAGCAGCTTCCAGCCGGCATAGGAGCGACGGTCGGCACCCGGAGCCAGGGCGACCACCGAAGAGACATAGCTGACCCGGGTGGTGCCGGTCGTCCCTGTTGTCGCGACAAGGATCTCCTCGATCGCGCCCAGCTCGCGGGCGACGACCTCACGGTCGATCGCGGTCTGCCAGGTGTGCACCGGGCCCAGCGCGCAGATCACGAGATGCACCGAGAGGTTCTTGTCCCGCGGGCCGCCCGTGCCTGCGGTGAGCGCGGCGGCAACCTCGGCGGGACGGCGTACGTCGTGACCGATGTCGGCGAGGACTGCCTCGTCGACCTCGCCGCGAGCGATCACCACCGTGGCGTCGCCGCGGGCCTTCGCCTGGGCCAGGACTTCGGCGCCGAGCCGGGTCTTGGGCCCGATCACGGCGGTCAGCCTGCCGGTGCGCGAGGCCTGGGCGAGCAGGTCCGTGTTGGCCTGCGCGTCGGTCTGGGGCATCGAGGTGTGCGTCATCGCGCAACCCCCTCAAGAATGGTCTCGAAGCGATCCGCGATGCCCGCCA
Organism: Nocardioides sp.; assembly: GCA_036570405.1. Taxonomy (GTDB): domain Bacteria; phylum Actinomycetota; class Actinomycetes; order Propionibacteriales; family Nocardioidaceae; genus Nocardioides. The sequence continues at coordinate 1,784 of DATCYH010000812.1, read as the reverse complement.
ACGCGAACTCGTCCTCCGCCAACCGGCGCGACGCGCGACCGAGCTCGTCACGGCGCTCGTCGTCACCGAGCACCGCGGCCGTCCAGGCGGCCGCGGTCGGGATCGAGGCCGAGGACGGCGAGACGACACAGCCGCCGACCTTCTCGATCAGGGTGGCGGCCAGGTTCTCGGCGGGCATCAACCCGACGACGGGGCGCCCGGCGCACAGGTAGGAGAGCGTCTTGGACGGGACCGAGAAGGCTCCCGCGTCCTGCTCGAGCAGCACCACCAGCACGTCGCCGGCGCCGAGCACCTCGGGCAGCCGGTCATAGGGCTGGAACGGCAGCAGGGTCAGCGGTACGTCGCGGCGCGCGGCCTCCTCGCGGAGCACCTGCTCGGCGGGTCCGGTGTTGACCACGACCAGGCGGGCCTCGCGGCCGTTGTCGCGGACCGCTTCGGCAAGCTCCACCAGCAGCGCCGGGTTGTGCTTGAGACCGAGGGTGCCGGCATAGAGCAGGGTTAGCGTGTCATCGAGCTCGTTCTCGACGGCCCAGTCGTTCTTGCGCTCGACCGGGACGATCTCGTCGATCGGCGCCCAGTTGGGAATCACGGTGACCTTGTCGGCCGTGCCCCACTCGGCGTGCACCGCGACCATGGCGTCGGCGATGGCAACGATCGCCGCGGCCCGCCGCGAGGTCCACCGCTCGGCGACATTGAAGCTTGCCGCGACCAGGCGGAAGCCGCGGCCGAGCTTCTCGCCGGCGAACGACTTGATCGCCACCGCATAGACGTCTTGGTGCCACAGCACCCACGGCTTGCGCAGCAGCAACATGCCGATCGCGAACACCACCAGGGTGGGGATCTGGGCGTTGGAGAGCATCGCGACGTCGACCTTGGTACGACGTACCTGCCTGAGCAGCTCGAAGCCGACCTGCAACTCGACCAGCAGCCGCTTGGCGAAGTTGGACTTGTCGATCGACTCGCTGGGACCGACCGGGTCGAAGACCAGCCTCTCGCCCGGCTCGGCGACCAGGTGGCCCTTGCCCGAGGGCCAGGCCGGGCAGAACGAGTGCGTCACGGCATGCCCACGACGGGACAGCTCCCTGCTCAGCTCAACCTGAAAGGGATGTCCGCTGTAGTCGTGGACGAGGATCTTCGCTGGTTCTGGGTCTCCGGCCGATCAGCCGATGGACCGCTTGACCTCGTCGTAGACCCACGCATAGGTCTTCGCCAAGCCGTCAGCCAGAGTGATCGACGGCGCCCAGCCGTAGGTCTCCTTGATCTGGGTGTTGTCGCTGTTGCGACCGCGCACACCCTGAGGAGCGTCGAGCTTGTAGTTGCGCTCGCACTTGATGCCAGCGATGTCCTCGACGATGTCGACCAGCTGGTTGATGCTGACCAGCTCGTCGGAACCGAGGTTGACCGGGACGTTCGATTCGCCGTGCAGGATCATCTGGGATCCCTTGACGCAGTCGTCGATGTACATGAAGGAGCGGGTCTGCTCGCCGTCTCCCCAGATCTCCAGCTCGTGCTTGCCGGTGATCGCGGCGGTGGCGATCTTGCGGCACACGGCGGCGGGGGCCTTCTCGCGGCCACCGGTCCAGGTGCCCTCGGGGCCGTAGACGTTGTGGTAGCGCGCCACCCGCGTGGTCAGACCGAAGTCCTCCTCGAAGTGGCGGCACATCCGCTCGGTGAAGAGCTTCTCCCAGCCATAACCGTCCTCGGGCATCGCCGGGTAGGCGTCGGCCTCCTTGAGGGCGGTGATGTCGGTGTCGGTCTGCTTGTCGGCGGCGTAGACACAGGCG
>DATCYH010000811.1:0-1897 GCA_036570405.1 Nocardioides sp. | reverse complement strand
CTTGGTGCCGTTGAGGATCCAGTCGGTCCCGTCCCGCTTGGCGACGGTGCGCATGCTGGCCGGGTCGGACCCGGAGTCGGGCTCGGTCAGGCCGAAGCAGCCGATCGCCTCACCGGCAGCCATCCGCGGCAGCCACTCCTGCTTCTGCTCCTCCGAACCGAAGGCCCGGATCGGGAACATCGCCAAGGACCCCTGAACGGAGACGAAGCTGCGCACCCCCGAGTCGCCTGCCTCGAGCTCGAGGCAGGCCAGGCCATAGCTCGTCCCGCTGGTGCCGGCACAGCCATAGCCTTCGAGGTGCATGCCGAGCAGGCCGAGCGAGCCCATCTCGGTGGCCAGTTCACGCGGGAAGATTCCCTTGTCGAACCAGTCGCCGACGTCGGGCAGCACCCGCTGCTGCACGAACTTGCGCACCGTCTGCTGGATCGCGATCTCCTCCTCGTCCAGGAGTGCGTCAAGGCCGAGGAAGTCGAGGGGATTGTTGGCCCGCCGGGGGTCCAGGGGTGTCGTCATGAGTGATCAGTCCTGTCTGTGTGAAGTCATCAGGCGGGTGGCGGTGCCGAACGCGACCTCACCGTTGGCGGCGAAGACCGATGCGGGCGGCGACGCGACGACCGACCTGGGACCAGTAGTCGCGGCTCCGCGGCCCATCACCCATCAGCCACTCACCAAGCAGGCGCACTCGCCAAGTAGTGCTCATCATTCGTCCCGATCAACCCCAGCAGATATGCCCCATACCCCGACTTCACCAGCGGCTCCGCCACCTCGAGCAGCTCCGCATCCGAGAGCCATCCCGCACGCCAGGCGATCTCCTCGGGCGCACCGATCTTCATCCCCTGGCGCGACTCGATCGTGCGCACATAATTAGAGGCGTCGTTGAGGGAGTCGAAGGTCCCGGTGTCGAGCCATGCAGTCCCCCGCGGGAGCACGTCGACCTGCAGCAGGCCCTCGTCGAGGTAGCTCCGGATCAGGTCGGTGATCTCCAGCTCGCCACGCGCCGAAGGCTCCAGATGAGCAGCCCGCGAGACCACGGTGTTGTCGAAGAAATAGAGCCCGGGCACTGCATAGCGCGACCGCGGCACGGCGGGCTTCTCCTCCAGCGAGATGGCGCGTCCGGCCGCGTCGAACTCGATCACGCCATAGGCCGACGGGTCGTTCATCTGATAGCCGAACACAGCAGCCCCGGAGATCGACCCGAACCGGCTCAGCGTCCGCCCGAGCCCGGTCCCATAGAAGATGTTGTCGCCCAGGACCAGGGCCACGTTGTCCGACCCGATGTGCTCGGCGCCCAGCAGGAACGCCTGCGGGAGACCGTCGGGAGAGACCTGCACCTCATAGCTCAGCGAGATCCCGAACCGTGACCCGTCACCGAGCAGTCGCCGGAAGGCGGGTGCGTCCTCGGGGGTGGTGATGATCAGGATGTCGCGGATGCCGGCGAGCATCAGCGTGGACAGCGGGTAGTAGATCATGGGCTTGTCATAGACCGGCACCAGCTGCTTGCTCACACCCAACGTGATCGGGTGCAGCCGCGAGCCGGTGCCACCAGCAAGGATGATCCCCTTCATGTTCTGATGCATGCGTTGATCAACGACGAAGTGCCCAGAAAGTCCCTATGCTCACGCTCATGAAGCGCATCCTGGTCACCGGTGGCGCCGGTTTCATCGGCTCCAACTTCGTCCACCACGTCGTGGCGCACACCGATGCCCGGGTGACCGTGCTGGACAAGATGACGTACGCCGCGTCCCGTGAGGCACTCGCGGGCCTGCCGGACAACCGGGTCGATCTCGTCGTCGGCGACATCACCGACCACGCGCTCATCGATGACCTAGTCGGCACGTCCGAGGCGGTCGTCCACTTCGCGGCCGAGTCGCACAACGACAACTCCCTGGCCGACCCG
>DATCYH010000810.1:0-10188 GCA_036570405.1 Nocardioides sp. | reverse complement strand
AGGGTCTCAGGCATGGCACTGGAGACCTCCCCCGAATCACCCGCACCGCTGCGGGTGATTGCGGACCGGCTCAACGGTTGGATCAACCGCCTGGGCGCGGTGTGGGTCGAGGGCCAGGTGGCCCAGGTCAACCGACGGGCCAGCTCCAACACGGTCTTCATGACCCTGCGCGACTCGGTCGCGGAGATCTCGATGTCGATGACCTGCAGCAAGGTCCTCTTCGACGGACTCAACCCGCCCCTGGTCGAGGGCGCCAGCGTGCTGGTGCACGCGCGACCCTCGTTCTATCCGGTCAGGGGCACGATCTCGCTGCACGCTCGCGAGATCCGGATGGTCGGGCTCGGGGAGTTGCTCGCCCGACTCGAGCGACGCCGCCAGCTCCTGGCCGCGGAGGGCCTGTTCGCAGCAGAACTCAAGCGCCCACTGCCGTTCCTGCCCCGTGCGATCGGCCTGATCACCGGCGCCAGCTCCGCTGCCGAGCGCGATGTGCTCGAGGTGGCCAAGCGTCGCTGGCCGGGGGCCAGGTTCAAGGTGCTCCACACGACCGTGCAGGGACCCAAGTGCGTGCCTGAGGTGACCGCGGCACTGACCCAGCTCGACGCCGAGCCCGACATCGAGGTGATCGTGATCGCCCGCGGCGGCGGCTCGGTCGAGGACCTGCTCCCGTTCTCCGACGAGGCACTGATCCGAGCGGTGCACCAGGCCCGCACGCCGGTCGTCTCGGCGATCGGTCACGAGCCCGACACCCCGCTGCTCGACCTGGTCGCCGACTGGCGGGCCGCCACTCCCACGGATGCGGCCAAGCGGATCGTCCCGGACATGGCCGAGGAGGTGCAGCGGGTGGCTCAGGCGCGTGAACGGTTGCGCGCCGGCCTGCGGCACTGGATCGACCGCGAGGAAGCCGCCCTGGACGCGATCCGAAGCCGCCCCTCGATGGCCGACCCGCGCAACCTGCTCGCCGATCGGGCCGACGAGATCGACGATCTGCGCGAGCGAGCCCGTCGCACGTTGCGGCACCGACTGGACCGGGCCGCGGATGACATCCGCCACAACGCTGCGCGGGTGAGCGCTCTCTCACCCCTCGCCACCTTGCAAAGGGGCTATGCAGTCCTGCAAGACTCCTCCGGGCACGTGCTCACCTCGGTGGCGGGGCTGGAGTCCGGCACCGAGGTGTCGGTCCGTGTCGCAGACGGACGCCTGCATGCCACCACCACCGCCGTTGACCAGCTCGAACCGGTCGCCGGCTCGACCGAGACCCCATCCGACGAGGACACCGATGACTGACGACACCATGACCGCGGCCCAGGCCGTCGAGGAGAGCCTGAGCTATGAGGCCGCTCGCGAGGAGCTTGTCACCGTCGTCCACCGGCTCGAGGCCGGCGGGACCACGCTGGAGGAGTCGTTGGCACTCTGGGAACGTGGCGAGAAGCTGGCCCGCACCTGCCAGGGCTGGCTCGACGGGGCGCGCGAGCGACTCGACTCCGCCGTGGAGTCCGACGCGAGCTGAGCTGCGGACGGGAGCTAGCTCTTCGGACGATCGGGCGACACCGGGTCGGTGACCAAGGACGCGGCCACCGCTTCGATCTCGTCCTGCCCGGCGGTTCCGAACACCATCACGACCGCGTCCTCGAGCTCGATCGAGATGCCGCGGTCACCGTCCTCGCCCTTCCACGACTGCCAGGTCGTGCCCAGGGCGCTCTCGACGGTGATCTCCTTGCCCCGCTCGGCGTCGCCCTGCAGAGTGCTCTGGGCGCAGGTCTTCACCGGCACCCGGCACTGGTAGACGCCGAGGAAGCCGGTGTTGCCGTGCAGGGTGTCGAGTTTCCAGACCGTCTCCTCGGTCACCGACGCATCGACCGCACGACGGCCTTCGGGAAGCGCGGGCGGGTAGGCGATCTCACTGGTACGCCCCTCCTGCAGGGCCTCGACCACTGACAGGTAGTCGACCGTCTCGCGCTCGATCACCAGGTCATCGCGGGTGATCGCGCGGAAGGCGACGAAGATGATGATGATGCCGACCGTGACGATCATCGCGCCGAGCATCCCGGAGTTCTTGCGGGTGTAGCGCCCCGATCCGCCGGCGCTCATCGTCCGGTCGTCGGGGTCGGGCAGGCACGGCCTGTGGTGCGAGAGGCGAGATCCACGATGCTCCTGGGAAGGTCTGGTCGAACGAGGCAACGCTAGCCGACCCGACCCGATCGCCACCCATCTGGCCAGCAGGCAGCGGCCACGGAGTCGCACCTGCAGCGTGATTCGCGCCAGATCACCGCAGGTGCGGCATAATGTGACCGTGAACACCTATCGGGTTGCGGAAGCAGCCGACGTCCTCGGAGTCAGCGACGACACCGTGCGCCGCTGGATCGACAACAACCGGTTGCCCGCCCGCCTCGACGGCGGCCGCACCGTCATCAACGGCGTCGACCTGGCAGCCCTGGCCCAGTCGCTGGCCGAGCATCCCGAACGAGACGACGCCAGGGCACCGCGGGTCAGCGCCCGCAACCGGCTCTCCGGGATCGTCACCCGGGTGGTCCGGGACACGGTGATGGCCCAGGTCGAGATGATCTGCGGGCCCTACCGGCTGGTCAGCCTGATGAGTGCCGAGGCCGCCGACGAGCTCGGGCTCGAGCCCGGGGCCCTGGCCATCGCGTCGGTGAAGTCCACCAACGTCGTGATCGAGAGGATCTGAGGCGTGCGCCGACCCCGCCACCGCAACCTGCTCGTCATACCGTTCTTGGCCCTACTCGGGCTCACCGCGTGCTCCTCGGGCAACGACGACACCGAGTTGACCGTGGCCGCTGCCGCGTCGCTCACCGAGCCGTTCCAGGTCCTCGAGGCTGCCTTCGAGGAGCAGAACGAAGGCGTCAACGTCAGGTTCTCCTTCGGCTCCAGCACCACCTTGGCCGAGCAGGCCACCCAGGGCGCACCCGGCGACGTCCTGGCAACCGCTGACGAGGAGTCGATGCAGGTGGCCGACGCCGGCAAGGTGCTGGCTGGTGACCCGGTGCGGTTCGCCACCAATCGACTGGTCCTCGTCGCTCCGGCAGGCAACCCAGCAGGCATCACCGGCATCGACGACCTGGCCGGCAGCGACTGGGTCCGCTGCGACGACAAGATCCCCTGCGGCCGGCTAGCGGTGACCCTGCTCGCCGACAACCAGGCCGCTGCGTCGCCGAGCAGCAAGGAGATCGACGTGAAGGCGGTGCTGGCCAAGGTGGTCTCCGGGGAGGCCGATGCCGGGTTCGTCTATGCCACCGACGCGATCGTGGCCACCGGCGAGGTCGAGGTCATCGAGATCGCCGGGTCCGAGACCGAGCTGAACCCCTACTTCATCGCCGCGTTGGAGCAGGACGACAGCAACGGCCTGGCCGACAAGTGGGTCGACTTCGTCACCTCCCCGGCCGGACAGCAGATCCTCGCCGAAGCAGGCTTCGGCCGGCCATGACGGATTCGCTCGGACGACCACCGGCCAGACTGCTGGTCCCTGCCGTGCTGGGCACCCTGCTGCTCCTGGTCCCGCTGGTGTCACTGGTGCTGAGCACACCGTGGTCCCTGCTCGGCGAGCAACTGGCGTCGAGTGAGCTGCGCCAAGCGCTGTGGCTCTCGGTGCTCACCGCGACCGTGGCGATGTTGGCCTGCCTGCTCCTCGGACTGCCCCTGGCCTGGGTCCTGGCCCGCCTCGAGTTCCCGGGCCGCGGCCTGTTGCGCACGCTGGTCACCATCCCTCTCGTGCTCCCCCCGGTGGTCGCGGGCGTGGCCCTGATGGCGGCCTTCGGACGGACCGGGCTGATCGGCAAGCCGTTGTGGGAGCTGACCGGCTTCGCGCTGCCCTACACGACTGCGGGTGTGGTCGTGGCGCACACCTTCGTGTCGCTGCCCTTCGTCGTGCTGGCGATCGAGGGGGCCTTGCGCTCCGCGCGCAGGGAGTACGACGCCGCCGCCGCGACCCTGGGCGCGTCCCGGTGGCTGACCTTCCGGGCCGTCACCGTGCCGCTGGCGATGCCGGGGATCCTGGCCGGGATGATGCTGGGGTGGGCACGCTCGATCGGCGAGTTCGGCGCCACGATCACCTTCGCCGGCAACTACGAGGGCACCACCCAGACCATGCCCTCACTGATCTATGTCTCGATGAACTCCGACCCCGAGGCGGCTCGTTCGCTGAGCCTGGTCCTGCTGGTCTTCTCCGTCGCCGTGCTGCTGGCACTGCGCGACCGTTGGTTGGCCACGCCATGAGCGACCTGCAGGTGTCCCTCGAGGTCCCGGGCCGGGTGCACGCCGCCTTCGCGGCCGAGCGCGGCGACGTGATCGCGGTGATCGGTCCCAACGGCGCCGGTAAGTCCAGCCTGGTCAAGGCGATCGCGGGGCTGGTGCCCACCACCGGGAGCGTGCTGCTCGACGGCACCGACCTGGTCACTCGTCCCACTCGCGAGCGCGGCCTCGGCGTCGTGTTCCAGGACCAGCTCCTCTTCCCCCACCTCGACGCCCGCCGCAACGTTGCCTTCGGACCTCGGGCGCGTGGCCTGTCCAAGGCAGCCGCACTGGCCCGTGCCGACTCGTGGCTCGAACGCCTCGGTGTGGCAGACCTGGCCGAGCGCCGGCCGGGCCAGCTCTCGGGCGGGCAGGCACAGCGGGTGGCGATCGCGCGCGCCCTGGCCACCGAACCGGACCTGCTGCTCCTGGACGAGCCGATGAGCGGACTGGACGTCGGGGTCGCGATCGCCCTGCGGATCGAGCTGGCCGCCCACCTGGCCGAGTTCGGTGGGATCTCGGTGTTGGTCACCCACGACGCGATCGACGCCCTCACGGTGGCCAACCGGGTCCTCGTCCTGGACCGGGGCGCGGTGGTGCAGGACGGCACCCCCGACGAGGTCTCCCAGCGGCCGGCCACCGACCACGTGGCGCGCCTGGTCGGGCTCAACGTCGTGCACCGCGAGCGGTCCCTGCTCGCCTTCCCACCCTCGGCGGTCACCCTCTCCCTGGCTGAGCCCGAGGGCTCGGCCAGGCTCCGGTGGCACGGAGAGGTGACGCGGGTGACCCCGCACGGCGGCGCGGTGCGGGTCGTCGTACGCACCGCTGGCACCGGCCCGGAGCTCATCGCGGACGTCACACCGGCCGCCGCCACCGAGCTCGGCCTCGTGCCCGGACGACCGGTCTGGGCGTCCACGAAGGAGACATCGGTGCGGGCGTACGACGAACCCCGGCGTTGAGCCGATAACATTCGCCCATGCCTACACGCCCGCCGGAATTTCGCGTCGACCCCGAGTCCCCCGACCGCAACCTCGCACTGGAACTCGTCCGCGTCACGGAGGCCGCTGCGATGGCGGCCGGCCGCTGGGTCGGGCGGGGCGACAAGAACGGTGCGGACGGCGTCGCCGTCAACGCCATGCGGGTGATGATCTCCAGCATCGGGATGAACGGCACGGTCGTCATCGGCGAGGGCGAGAAGGACAACGCCCCGATGCTCTACAACGGTGAGCAGGTCGGCGACGGCACCGGACCCGAGTGCGACGTGGCGGTGGACCCGATCGACGGCACCACCCTGACCGCCAAGGGCATGACCAACGCGGTCTCCGTACTCGCCGTCGCTCCGCGCGGCACGATGTATGACCCCTCGGCCGTGTTCTACATGGACAAGCTCGTCACCGGGGCCGAGGCCGCCGACGTCGTCGACATCCGCCTGCCCGTCGCCGAGAACATCAGCCTGGTGGCGAAGGCCAAGGGCTCGAGTCCCGAGGACGTCACCGTCGTCGTCCTTGACCGTCCCCGCCACGACGACCTGGTCGCGCAGATCCGCGCGACCGGAGCCCGGATCAAGTTCATCACCGACGGCGACGTCGCCGGCGCGATCATGGCCGCCCGTCCCGAGACCGGCATCGACCTGTTGATGGGCATCGGCGGCACCCCCGAGGGCATCATCACCGCGTGCGCGATGAAGTGCATGGGCGGCGTGATCCAGGGGCGGCTGTGGCCCACCGATGACGCCGAACGGCAGCGTGCCATCGACGCCGGCCTCGACCTCGACGCCGTGCTCACCACCGACGACCTGGTCACCGGTGACGACTGCTTCTTCGTGGCCACCGGGATCACCGACGGAGAGCTGATGAAGGGCGTCCGCTACCGCGCCGGCGGTGCCACCACGCACTCGCTCGTGATGCGCTCGCGCAGCGGCACGATCCGACAGATCATCAGCGAGCACAAGTTGCGCAAGCTGAGCGCCTACAGCGCGATCGACTTCGACGGCTGAGCCTGTCGACTTCCGGCCGACCTCCTCGATGAGGATCGGAGCGCTCGCTCAGGAGGCGGCCGGCCGCGCGATGACCGGGGCGTCCTGGGCGCGCAGTTCGGCGACCACGCAGTCGGTGACGCGGGGATCGATCGCCAGCCCGATGTGACTGGCGCGGACCTCGATCGACCTCGATGCGGGATCGACACAGGCGAGCGGGTCGACCAGCCCGTCGCCGTGCGACCAGATGCAGGTGAACCCCACGCCTTCGGGCATCGGTTGGCGCGACTCCTCCCACGCCAACCGGGCACAGTCCCCGGCCACGCAGGACTCGTTCATCAGGCCCGGCACCCCGGCTCGGCTCAGCCGGACCAGGACCTCGGCCGCGGTGAGCAGCACCGGGTGGGAGGTGCCGGGGGCAAGCATCGGGCTGCCCATCGTGATGATCCCGGAGACGAGGTCGGGACGGCGTACGGCCAGGCCCCGGGCCAGCATCCCGCCGAGGCTGTGCCCGACGACGCGGACCTTGCGCTCACGCTTGGTGGCGATCGCCTCGAGGCGACGCTCCAGCATCGACGAGTTGCCCATCAGGCACGAGACGTTGCTGGTGATCTGCGAGCGATAGGTGCGAAAGCCGTTGCTGCGCAGGGTCCGGGCCAGCAACCCCAGCGTGTAGTCCCCCGCCAGGAACCCCGGCACCAGGAGCACCGGCTCACCGGCGCGCTGGGGTGAGCGGTCGACGTACGGCGTGGCCCGGAGCTCGCGTCGACCGTGCGCTGCCCGCAGGAGAGCCCGCCCGGACTCCGGGGCGACGGCGAGCTCCTTGAGCAGGGCGTGCATCCGTGGCTGGGTGAAGCCATCGGGCGCCAGAAAGTCGGCGAGTGAGTTGCCCATTCGCTCACGGTAGGGCCAGCAGCGACAAAAACTGGGCAATTGTCCAGTTCCATGGTGCCGTCGTGTTGGATGGAGGCATGAGCACATCACCAGAGATCTTCGTGTCCCAGGAGCTCTTCGCACCGCTCAGCACGGGGGTCGAACTCTGCTATCAGACCTTCGGGGATCCTTCGGACGAGGCGATCCTGCTCGTGATGGGCCTGGGCGGTCCGATGAACTGGTGGGACTCGGGGTTCTGTGAGCTCCTTGCCAGCAAGGGCTTCCACGTCATCCGCTATGACAACCGCGACACCGGACGCTCCTCGAGCATGCCGGGGCGGGTCTCCCGCGCCGACGTCGTGCGCGCCTTCAGCGGCCTGCGCGCCACGGCGCCCTATTCGCTGGTCGACATGGCCGCGGACGGCATCGGCCTGCTCGACCACCTCGGCATCGATTCGGCCCACGTCGCGGGGATTTCGATGGGCGGGATGATCGTGCAGACGATGGCGATCCACCATCCCGGCCGGATCCGCTCGGTCACCTCGATCATGTCGACCACCGGCAAGAGGACCGTCGGCTGGCAGCACCCGTCGCTGTTCTCGAAGTTGCTCGCCAAGCGACCCGCCGAGCGTGGCGACTACCTGGCCCAGTCGGTGGCGATGGCACAGCTGATCGGCTCCCCCGCCTATCCTGAGGCGGTCGAAAAGGCCACCCGGCGCGCCGAGGAGACCTGGGACCGGGGACTCAACGGGCCCGGCGTGCTGCGCCACATGATGGCTGTGCTCACCCAACCGAACCGCTCGCGCGACCTGCACTCGGTGAAGGTGCCCGTCCTGGTCGTGCACGGGATGAACGACAAGATGGTGCACGTCTCCGGAGGTCGGGCCACCTCGTCCGCGGTCCCCGGATCAGAGCTCCTGCTGGTCGACGGCATGGGCCACGACCTCCCTGTCGAGCTGTGGGAGACGGTCACTGATGGGATCCGGCGTACGGCGCATCGCGCCACGAGCTGATCAGGACAACCGCTCCTCGGTCTGGTCGTCGAAGATGTGCACCCGCTCCGGGTCGGCGACGATCTTGACCTCGGAGCCCTTCTGCAGGTGACGCCGGCCTTCGGCGCGGAAGATCACCAGGCTCGGCGCTCCTGCCACGCCGCAGGTGCCGTGGATGAACGCGTCCGCACCCAACTCCTCCACGACGGTCACCTTCACGGGCAAGCCCTCCTCGCCCTGCTCGGCCAGGTGCCAGGCCTCGGGGCGTACGCCGACCGTCACGCCGCTCCTGGCCTTGGCCATCAGGTCGCGGGCCACCGGCACCGTGTAGTCGGTACCGGCGACGAGCACCCCGGCGGCAGTGCTCTCGCCCTCGAGGAAGTTCATCGCCGGTGACCCGATGAAGCCGGCGACGAAGCGGTTCACCGGGGTGTCATAGAGCGCCAGCGGCGTGTCCACCTGCTGCAGCTCACCCTTGTTCATCACCGCGACTCGGTCCCCCATCGTCATCGCCTCCACCTGGTCGTGGGTGACATAGACGGTGGTGACGCCCAGGTCGGACTGCAGCTTCGCGATGTCGGTGCGGGTCTGGACGCGCATCTTGGCGTCCAGGTTGGACAGTGGCTCGTCCATCAGGAACACGCGCGGCTTGCGGACTATCGCGCGCCCCATCGCGACGCGCTGCCGCTGGCCCCCGGACAGCGCCCGGGGCTTTCGGTCGAGGTAGTCGATCAGCCCCAACAGCTCCGCGGCCTCCTTGACCCGCTCGGCGCGCTCGGCCTTTGGCATCTTCGCCATCTTCAACGCGAAGGCGAGGTTGTCGGCGACCGTCATGTGCGGATAGAGCGCGTAGTTCTGGAAGACCATCGCGATGTCCCGGTCCTTCGGCGGCACCGTGGTCACGTCGCGGTCACCGATGTAGATGTGGCCGGAGTTGACCTCCTCGAGCCCGGCAAGCATCCGCAGGGTGGTCGACTTCCCGCACCCGGAGGGGCCCACGAGCACCATGAACTCGCCGTCGCCGATCTCGAGGTCGATGCCGGGCACGGTGGGCTCGGGAGCTCCGGGGTACCACCGCTGCGCCTTGTCGAAGGTCACTGTTGCCATCGATTCCCTCTCATCCCTTGACGGCGCCCGCGGTGAGACCACGGACGAAGTAGCGCTGCAGGCTGAAGAAGACCAGCATCGGGATGGCCATCGAGATGAAGGCGCCCGCGGTCAGCAGCTCGGTGCCCTGTCCCTGCGCCCCGAGCAGCTGCTGCAGCTTGACGATCACCGTGGTGTTGTCGGAGCTCAAGAAGAGCTTGGCGATCAGCAGGTCGTTCCAGACCCAGAGGAACTGGAGGATCGCGAAGGCGGCCAGGGCCGGCATCGACATCGGCACGATCAGGCGCCAGAAGGTCTGGAAATGCGTGGCGCCGTCCATCTTCGCCGACTCGATCACGGTGCGCGGCAGGGTCGCCATGTAGTTGCGCAGCGTGTAGACCGCGAGCGGCATCCCGAAACCGGTGTGCAGGATCCACACCGCGATGTACTGCCCGCTGATGCCCAGGCCGCGTGGGCCGAGCAGGTCCAGCATCGGCTGGAAGGCGACCTGGATCGGGACCACCATCACCGCGACAATCACGATGAACAGGACGTCCTTGCCGCGGAAGTCCATGAAGGAGAACGCGTAGGCCGCGAACGCGGCGAACATGATCGGGATGACGGTGGCCGGGATCGCCACCACCAGCCCGTTGATGAACGCCGTACCGAAACCGCCCCCCTCGAACACGCCGCGGTAGTTGTCCAGGGTCCACCCGGTGCCGAACGGGTCACCCAGGGCGGTCCACCAGCCGCTGGCGATCTGCTCGTCGCGGGACCGGAACGACGAGACCAACAAGCCGATGGTCGGGATCGTCCACAGCAGGGCCAGGACGATCGTGGCGACGACCGCGAAGGGGCTGATCGTGCGCCCGTCCTTCATCCTCAGGCTCATCGCGCTGCCTCCTCACGGCGGAAGTGCCGGACCTGGTACACGAGCACCGGCAGCACGGCCAGCAGCAGGATGACCACGATCGCCGAGGCACGTCCAGCCTGTTCGCGAGCAATCAGCTCGGTGAA
>DATCYH010000809.1:0-3439 GCA_036570405.1 Nocardioides sp. | reverse complement strand
AGTCCATCGAGTGGTCGGCGAGCACGATCACCATCGTGTTCTGCCAGCGGCCGGTCTGCTTGAGCAGGTCGATGAAGGACTTCACCTGCACGTCTGTGTTGACCAGGGCTGCGCGGCGCGCGAGCTGCAGCGTCGTACCGGTCAGGTCGGCGTGGCCCACCCGGTCCACGTCGCCGAGGTTGACGAACATGAGCTCGGGGTCGTGGGTGGTCACCATCTTCTTGGCGGCCTCGATGGTGAACACGTCGGGGGCATGGTTGGTGATCGGGATCAGCGGCGCCGGCTCCCAGCGGTGGGTGGCTCGGGTGCCGAAGATGCCATAGAGGTAGTCCTTGCTGAGCACCGTCGCGGTGGTCCGGCCGCTGCGGTTGACCTGGGAGATGATCGTGTCGGCACGCAGGTCGCTGGGGCGGTCCATGTCGCGCACGACCTTGGCGTTGCGGTCGTAGATCGAGTTGGCGGGCACCCCGGTCTTGTCCGGCCGCATCCCGGTCATCATCATCACGTGGTTGGGGATGGTCTCCATGATCGGCAGGGACCGGGCCCGAGGGAAGTTCATCCCCGAGTCGCGCAGTCGCTTGGTGTTGGGCATCAGGCCACCACCGATCTCGTCGGGACGGCAGCCGTCGATCACCAGCACGTAGCAGCGCTTGCGGTTGAACGGCGCGGCCGCGGCAGGCGCGGCGCCCAGCGCGCTGGAGAAGACGAGTCCGGCACCGCCGGCACCGGCGACCTTGAGCAGGGTACGACGATCCGCGGTCACCGCCACCTCGCCGGTCGCGAGGTCGGGGATCGCGGCGAACCCGGAGCCGTTGTCCTCACACATCACGCACCACCCACCGGGGTGTGGACGCGGCGCAGCTGCTGGGTGCCTGCGAGCGTCTGCCACGAGGCCTGCCAGGTGAGTCCGGTGCTCTTCACTGCTCTGTCTCCGATTGCGTAGTAGTCGCACTGCACCCGGGCCGAGGTGACGTCGAGGACCGAGTAGCCGTGGTCGTCGAAGTTGAGGTGGCGGATGTGCGGATTGGCGGCGGTCAGGACGGTCTCGACCGCGACCGATGCGGTACGGCGCTGGACGCCGAGGATGTCCTTGAGGTTGTTGCTGGTGACCGAGGTACAGACGAACTCGACGCCCGCGTTCTTGCGGACCACGGGATAGCTGCCCGGGTCGAAAGGCAGCTCGCACGCCCAGGCCGAGTGGATGTCGCCGGTGAGGAAGACCGTGTCGGTGATCCCTTGGTCGCGGATGTGCTCGAAGAGCACCCGCCGGTCGTGGGTGTAGCCGTCCCACTGGTCGATGTTGTAGGCCACGCCGTCCTCGGGCAACAACTTCGTGACGTCGTTGATCGGATCGATGAACGCGTCGGGGACGGTGCCGAAGGTGACCGGGGCGATCATCACCGGGTTGCCGACCAGCTTCCACTGGGCCCGCTCGTTTGCGAGGTTCTTCTTCAGCCAGGCGAGCTGTTGTCCGCCGGCGATGCTGCGGTCCGAGGAGCTGGCCTCGCCGGAGGCAGGTGACTCCACTGGGGTGCTGCGATAGGTGCGCAGGTCGAGCATGCTCAGTTCGGCCAGCTGCCCGAAGCGCAGGGTGCGGAACAGGCGGGTGCCGTCACCCAGTGCGGCGGTGCCACTCATCCGCACCGGCATCCACTCGTCGTACGCCCGGTGGCTGCGTGCCCGGCGGGTGAGCCAGCTGCCCTCGCCCTCGTCGTGGTTCTCGGCGCCATCCTTGTTGGCGTCGTTGGTCACCTCGTGGTCGTCCCAGGTGACGATGAACGGATAGCGGGCGTGCAGCTCCTGCAGGTCGGCGTCGCGCTTGTACTGGGCGTGGCGCTGGCGGTAGTCGGCCAGGCTGACCATCTCGCGCGCCGGCGAGTGCTTGCGGATGTCGACGTTGTCGTTGCCGTAGCCGTACTGGCCTGGGCCGTACTCATAGATGTAGTCGCCGAGGTGGACGATCGCGTGCAGGTCGTTGCGCTGGGCCAGGTGGCGGTAGGCGCTGAACCAACCGGCCTGCAGGTTGGAGCACGACACCATGCCCAGGCGCACGCGGCTTGGGGTGGACGAGTGCGCGGGGGCGGTGCGGGTGCGGCCGACGCGGCTGTAGCGACCCTTGTAGGAGAACCGGTAGAAGTACCACCGCGCCGGCTGGAGGCCGGTGACGTCGAGCTTGACGGTGTGGTCGTTGCTCGCCCCGGTGGCGATGCGGCCCTTCTTCACGATCCGCCGGAAGGCCCGGTCGCTGGCGACCTCGTAGTCCACCCAGACCCGCGGGCCCCTGCCCGAGCCGGGCGTGGAGGTCGACGTCGGCGTGACGCGGGTCCAGATCACCACCCGGTCCGGCATCGGGTCGCCCGAGGCCACGCCATGGGCGAAGTAGGCAGAGGCGCCCTCGGCCGTGGATCCGCTTGCGGCCACGACGGTGGCGGTGCCGGCGGCGGCTGCGGAGCCCTTGATGACGGTACGACGATCAACGGATGCGGTGGTCACGCCTCATTGAACGACGGCCCACGCCTCAAGGTGACGCTCGACGGATGTGAGCACCAATCGTTCACCCGGGGGTCACCGAGTGGTTCACACCTTGCGCAGCACCGCGGTGACGACGCCGAGGATGGAGGCGTTGTTGCCGTCGATCGGTTCGTAGGCGTCGTTGTGCGGCATCAACCAGACCTGGCCGTCCTTGCGCTGCAGCGTCTTGACGGTGGCTTCGCCGTCGATCAGCGCCGCGACGATCTCGCCGTTGCGGGCGGTCTGCTCCTGGCGGATCACGACGTAGTCGCCGTTGCAGATGGCCGCGTCGATCATCGAGTCACCGGAGACCTCGAGTAGGAACAGGGTGCCGTCCCCGACCAGGGACTTGGGCAGCGGGAAGATCTCCTCGACGCGTTCCTCGGCGAGGATCGGGCCACCGGCCGCAATCCGGCCGACGATCGGGACGTAGGTCGCAGCCGGCATGGCATCGCCGATGCCGGTCTCGTCGTACTCGACCTCGTCGGCATTGCCGACGGCTCGGGAGGCGGCAGCGGCTTCGGGCATGAAGACCTGGATGGCGCGTGGACGGTTGGGGTCGCGCTTGATGAAGCCCTTGGCCTCGAGCACCTTGAGCTGGTGGGAGACCGAGGACGAGCTGGTCAGGCCGACCGTCTCGCCGATCTCGCGCATGCTGGGGGGATAGCCGCGGGTCTCGATCGACTCGCGCAGCGTGGTCAGGATCCGCTGTTGGCGCGGGGTCAGGCCGGTGGCGTCCGGGGGCCCGTCGGGTAGGGAGGTGACCTTTGCCTTCGGGTCCTTCGGTGCCATGGATCTGCCTTCCGCTGTGCTGGTCGTCCTGCAAGAGGGGTGCTGCGTCGTACTGGGTCTCACGCTAGCCGTCGACGGCGGCATGTTCAAACACCTGTTCGAACGTGTCGCGACGTGATTTTCGGATGCCGTGGGG
>DATCYH010000808.1:0-3970 GCA_036570405.1 Nocardioides sp. | reverse complement strand
GATGTGGTCGGCCGCGAACGCCGGCGGCGTCATCGACCGGATCATCTCCGGAACGATGTTCGGCATCCTCTCGGTCCCCTCGTTCCTGATGGGCCTGTTGCTGATCATGATCTTCGCCAACGGGCTCGGCTGGTTCCCCCGCGCACAGTGGGTGCGGATCGGCGAGGACCCGGTGGGCAACCTGCACCACGCGATCCTGCCGGCAGTGGTGATCGCCCTCACCGAGCTCGCGCTGTTCACCCGCATCCTGCGCAACGACCTGATCATGACGCTCAACGAGGACTTCATCCTCTCGGCGCGGGCGAAGGGCATGCCGCCGTGGCGGATCATGTTCACCGACGCGCTGCGCCCCTCGTCGTTCTCGCTGATCACCCTGCTCGGGATCAGCCTGGGCCGCCTGATCGGCAGCACCGTGATCGTCGAATACCTCTTCGCCCTGCCCGGGATGGGCTCGATGGTGGTCACCGCCGCCAACCAGGGCGACTACCCGATGGTGCAGGGCGCAGTGCTGATCATCGCGATCGTCTACGTCGCGGTGAACGCCACCATCGACCTCTCCTACGGCTACATCGACCCGAGGACGCGCCGTGTTCATGCATAGCTCCCGCACCGCGAAGGCCAACCGCACCAAGACGATGCTCGTCGGGGGCGCGCTGTTGGTCGCCGGCCTCGTGCTGCTCATCTTCGGCTGGAGTACGCCATCACTGGTCCTCGCCGCCAAGGCCGTGATGGTGCTGATCGGCATCGTGCTGGTCTTCCAGGGCGCCAATCGTCTCATCGAGGCCATCCGTGGCGAGCGCATCGACCTGCTCTTCGCTTTCAGCATGGTCTGGCTGGTGCTGATCATCGCCTTGGCGATCCTGGCCCCGTTCTTGCCCCTGGGCGAGCACAACGACGTCGCCAAGTCGTTGATGAACGAGACCAACGTGCCGCCGAGGTTGTTGAGCGAGAACCCACTCGGCACCAACAACCAGGGCCTCGACCTGCTTTCCCGCGCGATCCACGGAGCGCGCACCTCGCTGACGATCTCCCTGCTCGCGGTCGCCATCGGCACCGTGGTCGGCGGAGCGATCGGCGTCGTGGCCGGCTACTTCCGCAAGGGAGTCGACAGTGCGATCGGCATCCTGACCAACGCACTGCTCGCGGTGCCGCCGCTGATCCTGCTGATCGCCTTGAGCACCTTCCTCGACCCGAGCGTCAGGAACATGGCACTGGCCCTGTCCCTGCTGACGATCCCCGGCATGGTGCGCCTGGCCCGGGCCAACACGATCTCCTTCGCCCAGCGCGAGTTCGTGATGGCAGCCCGACTGATGGGGGCCAACCGGATGCGGGTGATGGCCCGCGAGCTGGTGCCCAACGTCGTGTTCCCGGTCTTCTCGATGGCCGTGGTGATGATCTCCGTGCTCATCGTGGCCGAGGCCTCCCTGAGCTTCCTCGGGCTGGGCATCCAACAGCCCGACCCGACCTGGGGCAACATGATCTCCGAGGGTGAGGGTGGTGTGATGGAGGACTACCCGCACATCGTGCTGGTGCCCGGTGTGTTCCTGTTCCTGACCGTCTTCGCCTTCAACCTCCTGGGCGAGAAGGCCCAGAAGAAGTGGGACACGAGGAGTGCCAAGCTGTGAGTGATCCGAACCAGGTGGGCACCAAGGGTGCTCCCGTGCTCGAGGTCGACGACCTCCGCACGACTTTCCTCACGCCACGCGGGCCGGTCCGAGCCGTGGACGGTGTCTCGCTGCGCGTCGCCGCCGGTGAGACGGTCGGCATCGTCGGCGAGTCCGGCTCCGGCAAGTCCGTCTTCGGGCGCACTGCGATGGGCCTGATCTCGAACGGTCCGACCATCGAGGTGTCGGGTCGGGTGTCCATCAACGGGCACGACGTACACGCCATGAAGCCCCGGGACCGCCGCAAGCTGTGGGGTCCCGAGGTGGCGATGGTCTTCCAGGACCCGATGACGTCGCTGAACCCGGTGAAGAAGATCGGCACCCACCTCACCGAGACCCTGCGGCTGCACCTCAAGGTCGGTGCCAAGGAGGCCAACGAGCGGGCCATCGACCTGCTGCGTCAGGTCTTCATTCCGGAGCCGGCACGGCGGATGAAGCAATATCCGCACGAGCTCTCCGGCGGCATGCGCCAGCGCGTGGTGATCGCGATGGCACTCGCCTGCGACCCCAAGCTGTTGATCGCCGACGAGCCCACGACGGCACTCGACGTCACGGTGCAGAAGCAGATCCTCGACCTGCTGGCCACGCTCGCCAGCGAGCGCAACATGGCCACGATCCTGGTCAGCCACGACCTCGGCGCCGTCGAGGGACGCACCGACCGCGTGGCAGTGATGTACGCCGGCCGCACCGTCGAGACCTCGAAGACTTCGCGTGTCTTCAGTTCGCCCGTGCACCCCTATGCCGAGGCTCTGCTGGCCTCGATCCCGCGCATCGACGACGAGCCGCACACCGTGCTGCGCGCCATCGAGGGCACGCCGCCCAACATGCTCAACCCTCCGCCGGGTTGCCGTTTCGCGCCGCGTTGCCGGCTCGCGGTGGACCTGTGCCGTGAGGTGTCGCCCGAGCTTCTCGAGCACGGGGACGGTTCGGGCCAGCAACACCTTGCGGCCTGCCACTTCCCGCTCGTCCCGGCAGGGTCCGAGGTCTTGGTCCCCGCCACCGGTTCCGCCCACGAGGAGGTGTCCTGACATGGCAGGCAGTGGAGTGGCGCACATGCGTCCCGAGTCCGACCCGGTGCTCTCGGTCGACCAGATGGTCGTCGAGTTCCCGGTCGGGCGCGGCCAGAAGGTGCACGCCGTCTCGGGAATGAACATCGACCTGCTGCCGGGCGAGACTCTCGGCATCCTCGGCGAGTCCGGCTGCGGCAAGTCGAGCGCCGGTCGGGCGATCATGCAGGAGCCGTCGCCGACTGCCGGGAGCGTCCGGCTGCTCGACCACGAGTTGACCGGACTGAAGATCAAGCCGCTCCGCAAGGCTCGCTCGCGGATGCAGATGATCATGCAGGACCCGGTCTCGTCGCTGAACCCGCGTCGTCGGGTCCGTGACCTGGTCGCCGAGGGTCTGGCGATCTGGGGATATGACGGCGACGACATGGATGCCTCGATCAGGGAGACGCTGACCGCGGTCGGCCTCGACCCGGACGCGGTCTGGGACCGTCGTCCGCACGAACTCTCGGGAGGTCAGTGCCAGCGCGTGTGCATCGCGCGCGCCCTGATGATGAACCCAGACGTGCTGATCTGCGACGAGCCGGTCTCAGCGCTGGACGTCTCGGTCCAGGCCCAGATCCTGAACCTGCTGGAGAGGACCAAGGAGAAGTACGACCTGTCGATGATCTTCATCGCCCACGATGTCTCCGTGGTCAAGAACATCAGCGACCGGGTGATGGTGCTCTACCTCGGCAAGACCTGCGAGGTGCTGCCGTCCCAGGGGATGCAGACCCGTGCGTTGCACCCCTACACCCGGACCCTGATCGCCTCGATCCCCGGTGGTGAGCAGGTGTTCTCCTCCGACGACCCGGTCGCTGGTGACCTGGTCGAGGAGAAGCCTCGCTCGGCGGCCACCACAGAGCTCCCCTCGCCGCTCAACCCGCCCTCGGGCTGCCGCTTCCGGACCCGCTGCCCGCTGGCCACTGAGCAGTGTGCCGCCGAGGAGCCGCAGCTGCGTGAGGTCGGCCAGGGGCACTTCATCGCCTGCCACAACGTGGCCACCGGCATCGTCTGAGCCTTCTTCACGACCCACACCCCAGGGCCCCGTCAACGGGGCGCTGGGGTGTCGGCGTTCTGTTGGGGGCTGGCGGTCAGACGACCGTCACCGAGACGTGCCGTGCGGGAGGACGACGTACGCCGTGGGGGTGGGGGCCAAACTAGTCCCACGGGTCACGAGACCTGGAGGACCTCTGAGGGGTGTTAAGTGGTGTGAGGCTATCCCCGCAGGAAGAGCAACGAGCCGAAGAATTCTACTTGGCC
>DATCYH010000807.1:0-2181 GCA_036570405.1 Nocardioides sp. | reverse complement strand
CCCTGGCCCGGTGGACGTCTGCGACCGAGGCCGCCGGGGCGAGTGGTCGGGCACCGGCGCCCTCGGAATATGTCGACCAGATCTACTTCCAGTCGATCCGCCGCAAGTCGACCGATCTGCTGCGCACCGAGGACTACCTGTGGCGCTGGGACACCGACTGGTTCTGGTGCTCGGGTGCCTTCGGCCTGCACGACGCGCGGGTGCGCCGGCTCTGGCCGCGGTCCAAGCGGCGCTCGGACGTCTACCACCGCCTCGTCGGCCTCGAGCGTCGGTTCGGCATCGTCGACCGGCTGGACCGATGGCGCGGGAAGCCGCTTCGTGAACGGGTGATCCAGGACATCGAGGTGCCGCTGGAGAACCTGCCCGCCTTCTTGAGGTGGTTCGACGAGCACGTCGGGATGCGTCCGGTGTGGCTGTGCCCGCTGCGCCTGCGCGGCGACCGCACGTGGCCGACGTACCCGCTGCGCCCCGCGACCACCTATGTGAACGTCGGCTTCTGGGGGACCGTGGCCGTCGGCGACGCAGCGCCGGACGCGCCCGTGAACAGGGCGATCGAAGCCAAGGTGCACGAGCTCGACGGACACAAGTCGCTCTATTCCGAGGCGTTCTACGACCAGGCCGACTTCGACGCGCTCTATGACGGCGCGAACCTCGTCGCGCTCAAGCGTCGCTATGACCCCGACGACCGGCTCACCTCCCTCTATGACAAGGCGGTACGACGACGATGAGCAGCCTCACCCAGCCCGATCCGGTCACCATCGCCGAGGCGATCGAGTCGCTCCTCAAGGACGGCGTCCCGGTCAGGTTCACGGCGTACGACGGAAGCTCGGCCGGTCCGGTCGACGCCTCGGTCGGCCTGCACCTGAAGAACGAGCGCGGGCTGTCCTACATCATGACGGCCCCGGGCGACCTGGGCATGGCTCGGGCCTACGTGCGCGGCGACCTCGACCTGATCGGCTGCCATCCGGGCAACCCGCACGCGGCGATGTCGCTGCTGATGAGCCACCTGCGGTTCCGTCGGCCAAGCCTCAGCGAGGGGCTGCGACTGGTCAGGGGGTTGGGGATCAGCAAGCTCGTCCCGCCTCCGGTTCCCGTCCAGGAGCACCTGCCGCGCTGGCGCCGCGCCGTGGAGGGACTGCGCCACTCCAGACCGCGGGACGCCGGCGTGATCTCGCACCACTACGACGTCTCCAACCGGTTCTACGAGCTGGTGCTGGGGCCGTCGATGACCTACACCTGCGCCCTGTACGAGAGTCCGGCGGCGACGCTGGAGGCGGCGCAGGGGGCGAAATACGAGCTCGTCGCCCGCAAGCTGGGACTCGAGCCGGGCAAGCGCCTGCTCGACGTTGGCTGCGGATGGGGCGGCATGGTCCGGCACGCCGCGAGGGAACACGGCGTACGGGCGCTCGGCGTCACCCTGTCGCTGGAGCAGGCGCAGTGGGCCAAGGAGGCGATCGACCGTGAGGGACTCTCGGACCTGGCCGAGGTGCGTCACCTCGACTACCGCGACGTGCTGGACGGCGACTTCGACGCGGTCAGCTCGATCGGCCTGACCGAACACGTCGGAGTGCGCAACTACCCGGCATACTTCGCCTTCCTGCGCGACCGGCTCCGTCCCGGTGGCCGGCTGCTCAACCACTGCATCACCCGCTCCCACAACCACCCGACCGACACCGGCGCCTTCATCGACCGCTATGTCTTCCCGGACGGGGAGCTGACCGGCTCCGGCACCATCGTCGGCGCCGCCCAGGACGCGGGCCTCGAGGTGCAGCACACCGAGAACCTCCGGCGTCACTATGCGCGCACGCTGGCCGGGTGGAGCGACAACCTGGTCGAGCACTGGGACGAGTGCGTGGCCGAGGTCGGTGAGGGCACGGCGCGGGTGTGGGGGCTCTACATGGCGGGTTCGCGCCTGGCGTTCGAGCGCGACGAGATCGAGCTGCACCACGTGCTGGCGACCCGGAACGATGACCTGGGCGACCCGTCCTATCCGATGCGCCACGAGTTCTGAGTCGGCCCCCGGTCGGGGCGCCCCGGTCGTGGCGCCCCGGTCGTGGCGCCCCGGTCGTGGCGGCCACACGTCGCGAATGGCCTAGCCTTGGCGGGTGAGCACCCGAGCAGAGCACTACCCCGCCGTGGTGCAACAGCGTGAGCAGATCTCCAGCCACCTCGTCCGCCTGA
>DATCYH010000806.1:0-4827 GCA_036570405.1 Nocardioides sp. | reverse complement strand
CGCCAGATGGCCAGCGTCCTGACCCGCACCCTGCAGGTCAGCTTCGCCGCCGGCGACATCGAGCGTGCCTTCGACGAGGATGACTCGAACGCGACCATTCCTGTCACCCCGGCTGAGGCCGCCACCAACACGGTGAGCGTTCCTGCGACACCGCTTGCGAACCGCGGTGCACGCCAGTACTCGGTCGCAACTGGTGACGCCGCCCAGGTTGACATCCAGCTCTACCCGGCTGCGAACGTCACGGTTGGCGAGAACAACGCCATCAGCTTCGCTGACACCAACCAGGACAACATCGCCGATCCGGGTACGCCCGGTGCGACCATCACGGTCGTCAATGGTGTAGGCAATGCCGGTACTCGTGCCGACAACGTCACGCCCGTCAACGGCGAGGTGACCTTCACCATCAACTCCAGCGTTGCCGTGTCGGTGGTTCCGGTGGTCTACACCGATGCCAACGCTCCGGTTGGCAACAACGGCCTTGACCTCACCGCGCCCACGCCTGCCAACGCACTTCCGAAGGCGCCTTCCGAGGCTTTCGGTATCGGTGGCATGAAGACCTGGGTTCCGGCCGAGGCGACTGCGTTCACGACCGTGCCCGCCGGCGAGGTCATCGCTGTCTACGCCGATGAGCAGGCCTACTCCCTTGACAACGGCTACGGCGGCGCTCCTGCTGTGGACGGCGACGGCATTGCTGATGTCCTCGTTAAGTGGACGACTGGTGACACCTTCGCGTCAGACAACAACGATGCGATCAACGCCGCTGAGCAGGCGATCAGCCTCGCTCAGTTCGCTGCCTGGATCAGTGCAGGCGACGAGATCGGCCAGATCACGGGTTACAACCCTGGTGCGGTCCACCACGACCTGCAGGGCGATCACCCGAGCGCAGCGACTGGCGTGACGGCAACCCTCAACGCCACCACTGGCCTTGTGACGGTCACCTTCACCAAGCCGTCCAACCTCATCGCCAACGTTGCGGCCAACAACGAGGCCTACCAGCTTCAGCGTGCAACTGTGACGAACGGTGTCGTGGGGGCCTACGGCAACATTGGTGCTGCCATCACGGGTGCTGCACCCGCCACCTTTGCTGACACCCCCGGCGTCGGTACGTTCCGGTACCGGGTCGTCACCAACGGCACAGACGGTGTCAACGCTGTGGCGAACTCGACGGCGAACGTCTCCGCTCACTCTGAGGTCGTCGTCACGCCTGGCGCGGACACTGTCCTTCCGGGCATCACCACCGTGGTGGCAAGTGATACCGCCCCTCCCGGCGGTAATGGCACCCTTGACGCCGGCGATCAGGTTGCGATCAGCTTCACTGAGCGTGTCACCCTCGCCGATGCGGCCAGCTTTACGCTGTTCGACGGCGATGGATCTGTGGGCACGCTCGTCCGTGGCGGCAACGCCACTATGACGCTGAATGCTGCAGGCACCACGGCGTTCATCACGCTGACCGGACTTCCCGTTCCGGAGGCCGCCGGCACGACCCTGGGCCTCGATCCCGCGACGCTCGTCGTTGCTAACTCGACTGGCGTGGCCGATGTTGCCGCTAACCAGCTTGCCGAGATCCAGGTCACTGCGGTTGCGGTGACTGCCGCTACCAACACCTTCACGGTGACCTTCAACCAGCCGGTGGCCCCGGCTTCTGTCACCGCTGCAGACTTCTTCTGCACGGACACGTCCCTGACGACTGTGACCTGCCCGGTCACAGGCGTCGCGCTCAATGGGGCCGGCACGGTGGCGACCGTCACCGTCACTGGCAACTTTGACGTCACGGATATTGGTGGCATCCTGGCCAACTCGGTCGTTAACGCCCTCGGCGGAAACGGCCCGGCTACCGCGGTCAGCGACGTTGCGTAAGCACTGACACTGACGTAATCGCCTAGCCGATTCATCGGAGCCCCGGTCCTCAATGAGGACCGGGGCTCCTTTGCTTTGCTGGGGTTACCTGTGGGCCTCGAACCTGGCAGGTGCTCGTCGATTGCTGGCTGACTACGCTCAGTCGTGAAGGCCGTAGGCGAACCGGGCGACCTCACTGCCGGCGGAGTCGCGGAGAATGACGACGCCGCTCGTGTCGTCAAGAACCTCCGTGTCAAGTCCCATGAACACGGAGCCCTCATCACTAGTCCCGCTTCCGATGTGCACTCGCAGTTCCGCCCCCACCTCGATTTGGCGACCGATTCCGAGCGGCAGCCGCTCCCCGTCAACATCGAGCCACCACCCGCCCATATCAATTCGGATCGAGGCATTATTCGCGATGATCACGTGCTCGCCGGAGCCTGCAGCCAGATCTGCTCCCGGCGGGTCGGCCACGACGACTGAGACGTAGGCGGTCGGATACTCGTCAGCCTTGGACGCCGGAAGCTCATATCGCCGGGCCGCCCTCTCGGCAGAGCCGCCACAGCTCATGAGAAGTGGAAGGGAGAGCGCAGCAAGCAGCCGACGGCGCATCATGGGGACATCATGCCGCGCCCGTAACGATGGCCGCTGCGGGTTCAAGCGCGAGGACACCAGGTGCTCGAACAAGAGGTATGAGGCGCGTGTTCGGGAACCATCGCGCAAGTGAGTGACGGAGCCGATCCTCGGCGGTTAGACATTGCGGCGGGGGGACTGCTCAGAACTGGGCAAACCGACCCGACGTCATCGCATCACGCGGGCGCTCGCCCGTGCTGCGTCGTAGCAACCAGGAGGTCACTGTTGTCCAAGAACTCGATTCGCCACCACCGCGCTCGACGCGCGGCCGCTGGCGCCACCGCACTGCTCCTCGGACTTGGAGCAGCCGGTCTAGCGCTCGCTGCACCCGCGGGGGCAGCCGGGACCGTCACAGTCACGCCTAGCGACAACCTCGCGGATGGCGACACCGCCACCGTCGATGGCGCCGGCCTGCCTGCAGGACAGCTCGTCATCACGCAGTGCGGCAACGCCGCGACCGATGGGACGCCGATCGCGGGCCCCGAGCCGGCCGCGGCCGACTGCAACGGCGCTGCACAGCTGGGAACAGGTGGCATCAAGCTCGTGACCGGTCCGGAGTTCAGCACCACGTACAACGTGCAGGCTGACGGCATCGGTGCGTCGGGAGCGACCTGCATCTCGGCTGCTGACGCCAACTTCCCGTGCACCATCGTGATCGCCGACCTCAGCGGTGCGACCCAGGCGGCCGCGCCGATCTACTTCGGTGAGGACGCACCGGTGGAGGAGCCGCCGGGCGAGGTGCCGGCTGCGCCGGAGACCGAGACGTTCTGCGCCGCGGCTGAGGACACCACCTACCCCGACGTGAACAGCAACCAGGACGTCATCTCCTGCCTGGCCGCGTCGGCCATCACCGAGGGCTACGCCGATGGCACGTTCCGGCCCGGCGTGGCCGTGCGCCGTGACCAGATGGCGTCGTTCCTGATCCGACTCGGCGATCTCGCCAACGCCCTCGAGGTCGAGGGTGCTGAGCTTCAGGACCTGCCGGAGTACGGCGGCGTCAACCGCTTCACGGATGTCGAGGCCGACAGCGTGCACGTCGAGGCCATCAACCGCCTTGCCGACATGGGCGTCACCACGGGGTCGACCCCGGTGACGTTCGATCCGAGCGCGCCGGTGAGCCGCGGACAGATGACGACGTTCATCAACCGGCTCGAGGAGTTCCTCACCGGTGAGGGCTTCGACGCGGGTGAGGCCGACTACTTCAACGACGACGACACACCACCCACGAGGCCAACATCAACGCGGTCGCCTCCACCGGCGTCGCCCAGGGCACGGACGTCGGCAAGTTCTCGCCCGGGAACCCCGTCCTCCGTGGCCAGATGGCCAGCTTCCTGGTGCGCTACCTCGCCGTCCACGAGGCAGCAGGCAACATCACCCCCCTCGGCGCCGGCTGACCCACCACCAGCCCAAACCGAAGTGAAGTGAGAAGGAGCTCCGGCCACTGAGCCGGGGCTCCTTCGCGTTCAGTGACCGGGGCGTCGTTCCTGCTTGCCGCCACCTGCCGTGCGAAGGTCCTCAGGTCGGCGGCGGCCGATGTCACACTCGGACTCCAAGCTGCATGGCTGGAGTCGATGCCGGACAGCTCAGTGGTGTGGGACCTGCGGAACCGTCGCGGCCTCATCTATGAGCTGCTGGAGGACGTGCGTCGTGCTCATGAGCAGCGAGGCTCGACAGGTTCTTGCCGAGTACGGGCGTCGGTGGAAGGTGATGGTCGAGATCGTCTTGCCGTCGAGCGCCCCTGCAAGGTCACGCTCACACCTACCGGTTGGTGCGCCACGAGTGGTGACGGTCACCGGTATTGGAGCCGTGGGAGCTGGGCCCGCGATCAGTAGTGTCATACACGGAGGTACCTGATGGCGAAGAACGGTGCAAAGGGTGGCGGACGCGTCGGCGCGGTCACAGGGCGGTCACAGGTGCGCTCATCCACTACTGGCCTGTGGACGAAGCGCAGCACCGATACCGGTCGCTTCATGCAGACCAAGAAGTCCGGGGGCGCGTTCAAGGGCGTCCGCAGGGAGTCATAGCGAGCTGGCTTTCGCTCGATGCCGCAACGCGGGCAAATGCGCGACGAGGCTCCGGGCGGACGGAGGCGGCAATTGTCGCTGCAACGCTAGACGGATCGACCGTGTGCCCGGCTCATGTGAGCAAGCAGCGCTGAGATGAGAAAGAGCCCCGGCCGATTGGCCGGGGCTCTCTCGCGTGCGGGTGGAGCGCCCTGTTAGCTGGAGGTCTGATCCTGGTGCTCGAGGAGGCGGCTGAGCATCGAGGCGAGCTGATCGCGGCGGATCGGCTGGTCGGCTCCGAAGGTGCCGTCTTCGAAGCCCTCGACGATGCCGATGGCCTCCAGTGCCGCCACGG
>DATCYH010000805.1:0-6117 GCA_036570405.1 Nocardioides sp. | reverse complement strand
GACGTCGACGAGCTGCGGGAGAACGGACTGGCCGGGACACCCGAGGAAGTCGTGACCAGGATGCAGGAGTACGGCGCAGCCGGGGCGCAGCGCCTCTACCTGCAGACACTGGACCTGACCGACCTGGACCACCTGGCCCTGGTGGCCGAACAGGTGATGCCGCACGTGTGAGCCGGATTTGCCCAAAACCCGCCCACGGTCATCGATCCGGTGGCACGATTTGCCCAGGACCAAGGTGGTCCGACGCAGGCAAGGAGTGTCAGATGTTCACCTTGGTCATGATTGGCGCGTTGATGGGCATCGCCGCGATCAACGAGCGGCGCTCGTCGAAGCGCTGAAGCCTCGGCCTGACCCGAGCGCGGAGACCTGAAGTCAGATCCAGGCGTCCCCGGCGAGAGCCGCGACAGCCTCCCGGTAGGGGACCAGGTCGGAAGTGGTCGAGCGGCAGCGCGAGGCCACCAGGTGAAGGGCGTCACCGCCGTTGCTCGCAGCTTCGAGCAAGATGACTGCCTGCCCGGACTCGAACAGCAGCCGCAGGGCAACCCTGTGGCCCGGTCCCGACGCACGGTCCAGCTCCACGAAGTCAGCGGTGATGGCCTCGCACGAGCAACCCCGGAGCCTGCCCTTGAGCCGCTCGACGACGATGCCGTCCTCGAACACGTGGAGCACCAACCGACCGGGGCGGTTCCGGCGAGCCGAGAAGAGACCGGCCCGTTGGCGCCCGTTGCCCTCCTCGTGGTGGGACAGCACGTGAGCGCTGCACTCCCACGTGCCCAGCCCCTGCCCCAGGGCGAACTCATAGGCGCGGTGCGTCAGGTCAGCACCTGCATCAGCCATGTCCACCTCCGATCCGAGAGCGAAGTCAGGCTAGTTGGGTTGGGACCATGTGTCGAGGGTCACAAACCTGGCTCGGGCTGAGAAAGCTGCGAGCCCTTCTGCGTCGAAGTGGCCGGCGAGGGATAACCTTCTTGTCATGACCTCCGCTTCTCCCGCCGCGCCCTTCGGCCGCGTGCTCACTGCGATGGCCACGGCATTCGGGGAGGACGGCGCGGTCGACCTCGAGGCGACGGCCCGAATCGCGACCCACCTCGTCGACAACGGTCACGACGGACTCGTCGTCTCCGGGACCACCGGGGAGTCACCGACCACCTCCGTGGAGGAGGACGGCAGGATCCTGGCGGCAGTCATCGAGGCCGTCGGCGAGCGCGCAACGATCGTTGCCGGCGTCGGGACCAACACCACCGAGCACTCGGTTGAGCTGGCCCACCAGGCCGCGAAGCTCGGTGCCGACGGACTGCTGCTGGTCACGCCCTACTACAACAAGCCCTCGCAGAAGGGCGTGCTGCACCACTTCAGCCAGGTCGTGGCCGCCACCGACGTGCCGGTGATGCTCTACGACGTGCCGGGTCGCACCGGCACCACGATCTCGCTGGAGACGTTCGCCGAGGCGATCAAGCTCGAGCCCGTGGTCGCGGTCAAGGACGCCGTGGGCGACTTCGCGCGCGGAGTCCGACTGCGCGAGATGGGCTATGCCGTCTATTCCGGCGACGACATCGCCAACCTGGGTTGGTTGGCACACGGCGCGGCCGGTGTGGTCTCGGTCGTCGGGCACGTGGCCGGCAACGAGATCAAGGCGATGACCGAAGCGTTCCACGCCGGCGACCACGCCGAGGCCCTCAACATCTTCACGCGGATGCTCCCCGCGATCGACGCCGTCATGGGCGTCGCCAACTATGGAGCAACCACCGCCAAGGCAGCACTCCAGCTGCTCGGCGTCATCGACAACCGGCACGTCCGCAGCCCCCTCGTCGAACTCGACGATGACGAAGTCGCAGCACTTCGCACCGGGCTCGAGGCCGCCGGTCTCATCTGAGGAGAACAACTTGAGTCATCCGCACCCCGAACTCTCCGCGCCGCGCGAGCTGCCGAAGGGTGGACTGCGGATCATCCCGCTGGGCGGCCTCGGCGAGGTCGGCCGCAACATGACGGTCTTCGAGTACGACGACCGCCTGTTGCTGGTGGACTGTGGCGTCCTCTTCCCCGAGGACCACCACCCCGGCGTCGATCTGATCCTGCCCGACTTCGACGCGATCCGGGACCGGCTCGACAAGATCGAGGCACTGGTCCTGACCCACGGCCACGAGGACCACATCGGCGCCACGCCGTACCTCCTGCGCGAGCGCGGCAACATCCCGCTGGTCGGCTCCGAGCTGACCTTGGCGCTGCTCGGCTCCAAGCTGCGCGAGCACCGGCTGCGCGAGACCGTGCACCACGTGGTCAAGGCGGGGGACAAGATCTCCTTCGGGCCCTTCGACCTCGAGTTCGTGGCGGTCAACCACTCGATCCCGGACGCTCTCGCCGTCGCGATCCGTACCGGTGCCGGCCTGGTCCTGCACACCGGTGACTTCAAGATGGACCAGCTTCCGCTCGACGGCCGGATCACCGACCTCAACGCCTTCGCCCGACTCGGTGACGAGGGCGTGGACCTGTTCATGACCGACTCCACCAACGCCGAGGTGCCCGGGTTCACCACCACGGAGAAGTCGATCGGGCCGGTGCTCGACGGCGTCTTCCACAAGGCCAAGGACCAGCGGATCATCGTGGCCTGCTTCGCCTCGCACATCCACCGCGTGCAGCAGGTCCTCGACGCCGCCGTCGAGCACGGCCGCAAGGTGGCCTACGTCGGTCGCTCGATGGTGCGCAACATGGCGATCGCCAAGGACCTCGGCTATCTCAACGTGCCGCCCGGCGTGATCGTCGACGCCAAGCAGCTGGCCGAGCTGGCCCCGCACAAGCAGGTGCTGATCTCGACCGGTTCGCAGGGCGAGCCGCTCTCGGCGCTCTCGCGGATCGCCCAGCGCAGCCACAACTTCGTGCACATCGAGGAGGGCGACACCGTCGTCCTGGCCTCCTCCTTGATCCCCGGCAACGAGAACGCCGTCTATCGGGTGATCAACGGGCTGTCCCGTTGGGGTGCCAACGTCGTCCACAAGGGCAATGCCCTGGTGCACGTCTCCGGGCACGCCTCGGCCGGTGAGCTGCTCTACTGCTACAACATCGTCAAGCCGAAGAACGTGCTCCCGATCCACGGCGAGATCCGGCACATGCGCGCCAACGCCGACCTGGCCCGCGCCACCGGCGTGGAGAACGTTGTGATCGCCGAGGACGGTGTGGTCGTTGACCTGATCGACGGCAAGGCCGAGATCGCCGGAAAGGTCCCGTGCGGCTACGTCTTCGTCGACGGCACGTCGGTCGGTGACATCACCGAGTCCTCGTTGAAGGACCGTCGGATCCTCGGCGAGGAGGGCTTCATCTCCGTCATCGTGGTGGTCGACTCGCAGTCCGGCAAGGTGGTCAGCGGCCCCGAGATCCACGCCCGCGGCTTCGCCGAGTCCGACGCGACCTTCGATGCCATCAAGCAGCCGATCATCGATGCCCTCGACCGGGCGATGGCCGAGGGTGTCTCGGACTCCCACCAGCTGCAGCAGCAGATCCGTCGCGTGATCGGCCGCTGGGTCTCCAACAAGCACCGTCGCCGGCCGATGATCATCCCGGTGGTCATCGAGGCCTGAGGGTCACTGCGGGAAAGGCCTGCCCGGGCTGGTGCAGCCGGGCAGGTCGAAGGCGTGAGGGTCAGCCGACGAGCTCCAGCGTGCCGAGCTCCCTGATCGCGGTGCAGGACCGCTCGGCCATCGCTGCGAACATCTGGTCGCCGCGCTCGGTGCGGGTGCCATAAGCGCAGCCGAACACGGTCACCAGCGGACCCTGCACCATAGCGAACCGGTAGTCGTCCCAGGCCTCGGCGAGTGTGTAGCCGGCCACCCCGAGCCGGACCAGGGCGGCGTGCCAGGCCTCGACGATCGGTCGCTCATGGGTACGTCGATCCGCGGGCGCGAGGCCGGTGCCGAGCAGGTAGGCCAGGTCGCGGGCGGGCAGCCCGATGCTCAAGGTCTGCCAGTCGACGGCCACCACCTCCTCGTCGGCAGTGGAGAACATCAGGTTGTCCAGTCGGTAGTCACCGTGGACCAGTGCGAACCTCTCGGCGCGGGCCTTCAGCCACGGGGCGAAGAGTGAGGGCAGCTCGTTGAGCGTGTTCCGGGCCTCCGCACTCAGCAGGTCGCCGACCTGGTCCAGGAACGCCGTGATGGTCGGGCCTGCGAGCTCGGCGAGCAGGGCCGTGTCGTCCTCGCCGGCCGGGTTGATCCACCCCAGCTCGAGCAGCGCCGGATCGCACCAGCGTGGTGCGTGCAGTCCGGCGAGATTGACCGCAGCCGCACTGGCACGCTCCGGCGTGCACCCGGCGACCTGGTCACCCTGCTCGGCCAGGACGGCCTCCTCGAGCAGGATCACCACGTGCCCGTCGTCGTCGACCTCAGTGGCCAGGTGGCAGGCGGGGACCCGGATCGACAGGCCCGCGGCGAGCTCGGTGTAGAAGCGACTCTCGGTACGGTAGGCGCCGGCAAGCATCGCCCGGGCCGTGGCATCGGCAGCGCCGAGCTTGGCGATCATCCGCTCCGTTCCTGCCTCGCCGTGGAGGATCAGCTGGTGGCAGCTGCCGATCTGCCCGGAGCCGACCTGCTCGGCCTCGACCCGGTCGATGCGGCGCCCCAGTGCGGTGCTGAGCCACTCGGCGGTGAGCTCCTGGACAGAGGCGACTGGGGCGGGTGGCCCCGAGGCAAGGGCGACGGGTGCGGGGGAGGAGCGCGTCAGTTCATCCATCAGTTCATCCATCAGTTCATCCATCCGGGGTTCGCTGGGAGCACGTCGAGGCCTGTCGATCTGGCCACCGCCCACGAGGTGAGCACGTCGGCGACCTCATCGGGCTGGACGCCGTGCAGGATCACGCTGTCGGCGCCGGCCGTGAACTGGTCCGCGATCCGGGCGGCACATTGATCCGGCCCACCGGTTGCCGAGGCGGTCAGCCATTCGTCGGGAAGGAGCCGCTCGCGCAGGTCGAGGAGTTGCTCGGTGGTGCCGACCGCATCGATCGCCCCGTTGATGCCCTGGACCAGCGGGTCTTCGCGGAAGCGCTGCAGCACCGTCGGCTCCCAGCCGTTGGCCCGGACCAGCACGTCGCCATAGCCCTGCAGGTAGGTGGCCAACCGACCGACCAGCTTGACCAGTCGGGCGTCCTCGCTGATGTGGTCGGGAACCGTGGCGAGGACCGACCAGATCCGCACCGAGCCGGGGTCCCGACCGGCCTGCTCGGCAGCACGGCGTACGGCGGCCACCGCGCGGGCGAGTGTCTCGTCGGTGAAGAAGGTGTGCAGCACGACGCCGTCCGCGATCCGCCCGGCGAGCTCGAGGGACCGGGCACCGATCGCCATCATCAGGATCGGGATGCGCTCGTTCTGGGTGGCGTCCTGCTGTAGCCACGGGAACTGGCCGGCGGGGCCGTCGTGGCCGGCCACTGCCTCGCCCCGCCAGAGGCGGCGATAGATGTCCATCGCGTCCTCGAGCTGGGCACCGGTGACGCGGGGGAGCCCCATGACGTCGAAGAGCACGTCGAACCCGCGGCCCAGACCGAGGGCATAGCGTCCGTGCGAGAGCCGGTGCATCGTGGTCGCCATCGTCGCGGTGACCAGCGGATGCCGCGTGTTGTGGTTGGTGGCGGCGGTGCCGATCCCGATCGAGGTGGTGGACGCGGCGACCGCGCCGGCGAGGACCCCGGCGTCCTTGGTGGTGAACCGCTCGGACAGGAACATCGCCCCGAATCCCAGCTCCTCGGCGCGCCGGGCCTCCTCCAGGACCAGGTCGGGCGCCGCGGCGTGTCCGGCGAGGCCGTAGCAGCCGAGCTCGGGGAAACGTCTGGTCATTGCGGCATCTGCGTGGGCTCGGGAGCGAGGTGCCGAGACAGGAAGGTGACTGCGTGCCGTACGGCGGCCTCGTGCCAGGGCTTGCCGGGGAAGAGGTCGAAGTGGTCGCCGGGGTAGTGCCTGACCTCGGCTCCTGCCTTGAAGGCTGCCTTGGCTGCGGCGTGGGGTGGGGCGGAGCTGTCGAAGTCGGAGATCTGGACGAGGGTGGGGCAGCGCACGTCCGCAGCCGCCTTGGCGGCTTTGCGAGACCCCAGCTCGAGGGTGACGTCGGCCGCGATCTCGTTGCGCCAGGTCGGCCCGG